>CAZHBM010000317.1:0-4966 GCA_964529945.1 uncultured Anaerolineales bacterium
GCCGACGCCGGTGACGTCTACATCGCTGTAGCGCGGCATTACGGCCATTCCGCCATTTTCGTCCACTTTCTGCGTGGCGTGCCGGACGGTGAGGCAGCCGTGGCGACGTACATCCGGGAAAAGACCGGCGACGAGTTCTTTTTGATGCGCCATGGGGATGCCACGCTCGGCATTCCGGATGGCGACCATATGCTGGAATTCTGTTACCGGCTGGCGGATGATCCGCAGACAGTCAAGCAGGAGAGGTTGGAGGCGGTCGAGAACAAATTGGCGGAAGCCGAAAAATGGGCAGGCAAGGGATTGTACGACGGCTTCGCTCTGTGTACGGACTACTGCTTCAACTCTGGGCCTTTCCTCAGCCCGGGCCAATTCGCGGAGTTCGTCACGCCTTACCTGCAGAAGCTCATTCAAGGATACCGGGATATGGGCTACTACACCATCAAACACACCGATGGCAACATCTTGCCCATCATCGACCAGTTGGTGGCTTGCCGGCCCCACGCGCTGCACTCGTTGGATCCTCAAGCCGGAGTGGACATCGCCGAGGTGAAAAGGTTGTATGGGGATCAGGTCTGTCTGTGTGGCAACGTCAACTGCGGCCTGATGCAGACCGGAACGGTTGAGGAAGTGATTGAGTCTGCCCGCTACGCGCTTCGCCACGGCATGCCGGGTGGCGGTTATATCTTCAGCACCAGTAACTCCATCTATCCGGGTATGCCTCTGTCACGCTATGATTTGATCGTGGATGTCTGGCGCCGAGAGGGAAACTACGACGCGGAGAGTGATGATGACCGATAACCTCTCACACGAGGCATTGTTGCGCGCTTCCAAGGCCAGACAGTGGCCCGCGTTTCACTTGAGCGTCGTCAGGCGGCAGGCCGGCGGCAGGGTTATTTGGCAGCCGCGCATCTCCGCCTGGTGGAAAGACAAACGTTTCTTTGGGAACCCGCTGCCGGAACCTTACGAACACCTCTCGGTACCGGATATGTTCAGGTATCTTGGCTGCTCGGCCAGGCTGTATGAATTGAATGCCTGTTTTCGGCGGGTTGAACACCCGGCGGTGAAGATTTCCACCGAAGAGGTCGGAGGCAACCAGACACGATATAACATCGAGACTCCTGTGGGAACGCAGACCGCGGTCAAGGAACAGCGCCCGACGTGCCGCCTGCCGATGCACGTCAAGCGCGAGATTGAAACCCGGGAGGATTTGCGCGTCGCCACCTGGCGGGCTGAGAACGCCCATTACGTATTTGATGCCGAGGTATACCAGGAAATCCACAACGAATGGGGCGATCTTGGCGCCCCCACAATGTACCTTCCACGCATCAATATCCAGGACCTGTACATCAATACGATGGGCGTGGAACGGGCTATCCTGGCTCTGTATGACTGGGGACAGGACACCTTCCGCCCCTACTTCGCCGCCCTGGATGCGCTTCACGACCAACTGATCGACTTGCTGAACACCTTGCCACAGTTTGAGATCATCAACTTTGGCGACAACCTGCACGCCAGCACGCTGTCGCCGGCCTGGTTTGAAGAATATGTGCTGCCGGCCTACCAGCGACGCTGCGCACGGCTGCACCGGGCAGGCAAGTTCGTCCACGCCCATTGGGACGGGGACGTCAAGCCGCTTCTGAAATACGCGCGGGAAACAGGGTTGGATGGCATTGAAGCAATCACCCCCAAACCTCAAGGTGACGTTTCGTTGGAGGAAGTGAAAGATGCCTTGGGTGACAAGCTGTTCTTGATCGATGGTGTCCCGGCCATCTACTTCAACACCACTTACAGTCTGGACACCCTGGCAGACTCTGTGCACAGAATCATAGAGCTCTTCTCACCCAACCTCATCCTGGGCATATCGGATGAAATCAGTGCCGTAGCAGACGTAGAGCGGGTACGTTTCGTGGGACGGATCGTAGACGAGTACAACGCGTCATTGGCTAATTAGGGACTAAACCAAGATGGGAACCATCGCTCACAACACGAGAGACAGAGACCAAATTCTGCAACTGTCTCCGACCGAACTGCCTCCGCCCGCAGGCAGCAGTTGGGAAGAGGCAGAACCAGGCCGCTGGCGACTGGTGCGGTTTGAGGCTGCCTGGCGCGAGGCAATCCGATCTTTGACGGCAACCCGCAGCCTGGAAGCCGGCGTCAGCACGTGGCGATTCCGCACGAACAGTCCCTTTTTGACCTGGAGGGGACGCTGGGACACCCGCCGTGCCGACATGCGTCAGTTGCAGGTGTGGGTGGACGGTGTGCGTGAGACCTCGATTGAGTTGCGGGAAACAACGGGCGAGACGGAGCTGTGCCTGTTTGACGCCGGATCCGAGACCGACCACGAGGTTGTGATCCATTTTCCGGCGACCACCAGCCTGACCCTGACGTCCGTCGGCGTCAAGCCGGGGACTGAATTGGAAAGCGTGCCGGCAGGATTGCGCTGGTGCAGTTGGGGAGATTCGATCACGCAAGGCACATTGTGTGCCTCCAGCCGTGACAGTTACGTCCAGCGGACAGCGGCCCGGCTGGGCTGGACGGCGATGAATCGGGGCTTTGGCGGTGCCGGATATCCCGACCCGATGACCGCCATGGCAGTGGCCTGCGGTGATCCCTGGGACATCCTGACAATCGCCATCGGCATCAACAGCGCATTGAAAGGGCAGGAGACTGCGGCTGAGTTCGGTGAGATGTACCGGCTGTGCCTGGACATCATCACCGGACGATGTCCAGGCCGGCCGGTTGTCTGCATCAGTCCGATCTTGTGCCAGCGCGAGATGACGGAGGCAGGCGAACGGATTGAGCCGAGAGCCCGCGACATCACACAAGCGATTCGGCGGGCTGTCGACCGGACCCGGCATCCAGGGGTGACATTTCTGAATGGACTGGCTTTGTTGAGCGAAACCCAGGGATTGGCGCCGGATAAGGTTCATCCCAACTGTTGGGGACACGAGCGGATCGCGGAACGCCTGGCGCCCATTCTGTCGGGTGTGTCCGGGCGATGGCCGGCGGCGCTATGACAGAGGGAATAGACGGTTGACATCCATAGGCAAGGGCGTGAAAGAAACGGACAAATTGCCGGGAAAGAGAACCCACCTGCTGCCGAACGGTGTCGGGCAGGCTATTGTGGCCCACACCGGTTTCGGGCTCTACGTCATATTCGTCAAATACCTGCTGCAATATTTGCCCGCCTTCGGTACGCTGGCGATAGCTTTTACCATCGCTTTGCCGCTGGTGCTATTGGTGACCTTTCGAGTCATCAAATGGCGCGAGTTTGGGCGCTGGGAGATGTGGTTGTTGGGTGGGTTGGCACTGGCCAGATCGATCACAAAATTGCTGGCCATTCAGTTCACCTTTGCCGTCTACGTCCAGTTGATTGACATGGCCGTGCCCCTGCTGACACCCCTCCTGGCCTGGCTGCTTCTGCGGGAGGAGATGCCATCTGGTACGCTACCGGCCATATTGGCCACCAGTTTGGGATCTTTTCTGGTGGTCACTCGTGACCCGCTCCATTTGTCGTTGCCAAACGGCGTTGATGACCTGGTGGGCATTGGGTTTGCCTTTGCCTCGGCGGTATTGATGACTTTCGCAGTGATCTATACACGCCGATTGACCACACGAAAACAGAGCTTCGCCCCGGAAGGGCTTGCACTGGCGCAGGTCATGCTGGTGGCTGTTACCTACTGGGTGCTGTCGCTCACAGCACAGGAAAGCTGGCCGTCATTCTCACAGACTGCACCGCACGTGTGGGTCGTATTCATCCTGTTTGTGCTGGTGTCGATCGTGGCCGCAAGCGTGTTGCAGATCCGATCCATCTCACGGATTAAGGCCGCCCTCTTCTCAACGCTACTCAGCTGGCGCCTGGTAGTCGCAGTTGTGATGGGGTGGCTTCTGCTGGGTGAGAGACTGTCCACCGTCTGGCAGGTGGCAGGAGTGCTGCTTGTGATGGGGACGATCACGCTGTACGTACAGCGACAG
Source organism: uncultured Anaerolineales bacterium (assembly GCA_964529945.1). Taxonomy (GTDB): domain Bacteria; phylum Chloroflexota; class Anaerolineae; order 4572-78; family NAK82; genus CAZHBM01. The sequence goes on from CAZHBM010000317.1 coordinate 3,976, forward strand.
GCGTCCACAACTGAAAACCCACTTAGTAGGGTGCTCGATTAGGGAGGAGTGGCTGATGGTAACCGGGTTAGAACGCTGGCAGGGTCGGGTGGCTTTGGTGACCGGTGCATCTAGCGGCATCGGCCGTGCCACCGCCCGGCTCCTGGCCGAAAACGGAATGCGCGTGGCGATTTGTGCCCGCCGGGTGGAGAGACTCCAGGCACTGGCGACGGAACTCGGTCGCGCCGGGGCCGAAGTCCTGAGCCTGCCGGTCGACCTGCGCCGCGAAGAAGAGATTGCTTCGCTGTTCGACACTATCCGGCGCGAGTGGGGAGGCGTGGATGTGTTGGTAAACAATGCAGCCATCGGCCATAAGGAATCCCTGGTGACAGGCGATCCGGATCACTGGCGCGAAATGTGGGAGCTGAACGTATTGGCGCTGAGCATTTGTACGCAGATGGCGGTTCAAGATATGCGCTGCCGCGGAGACGACGGTTACGTGATACACATTGCTTCTATGGGAGGTCACCGGCAGAACCCGGCCGGAAGCGGCAACGGGATGTACACGGCCACCAAACAGGCGGTGCTGGCGCTGACAGAGGCGTTGCGGCGCGAGTTACGTGAAAAAGGGAGCGGCATCCGGGTCAGTGCCATCAGTCCGGGCCTTGTCGAAACAGAGTTCGCCGAGTCGTTCTTCGCCAGTAAGGAGAAGGCCCGCGAAGTCTACTCTCGCTTCAAACCGTTGCAGCCGGAAGACATCGCCGACATCATCGGCTATTTGCTGGCTCGCCCGCCGCACGTGCAGATACACGATGTCCTGGTGCGGTCAACGGACCAGCCGACTTGATACCGTTCCACCCGGCAGAAAAGCTAACTAAACGTAGGCAAAGTTCGTTGGATTGGGGCGGCACGGCGGCGGCCTACTGAATTGTAGCCTGATGGCAGGGTCAAAACAGGGAGGAGAATTTAGATATGTCGCATAAACGGACACACCTGAGTGTCGAAGAACGGC
>CAZHBM010000318.1:0-4954 GCA_964529945.1 uncultured Anaerolineales bacterium
TTGCCGGTGAGTATCTGGTGCCACTGTCCTAGAGCATCTGCGTTCAAAACGCCCGGCCAGAAAGCCAAAAGCCAGACAGTCCAAACAATGAGACACGGCAGGGCATAGTACAACCAGGCCAGTCTGGGCACCTCGTGAGGCGAACCGGTACGGCGCTGCCGCGTCGTCGCCAGCCACACAGTGGCCACAAATACGGCCACCCCCATCGTCATTGCCCATAACAGCCGGTTGACCCACAGCAACAGGGTGAGTGGCGAAATGGCACCGGCCGCAGGCAGATAAGACAGGGGTATCGTTTTGGTTGTCGCCACATCGCTGTATAGATCTACAGTTTGGGCCTGTCCGTCCCAGGCGATTCGGGCAATGCCCGACCAATCGTGTGCAATGAAACGTAAGGCAATGTCGTTGTAGGTAACCAGTCTACAACGCAGAACGGAAGGCTGTCCGCTCAGTGAGCGCACGACGCCATCATACTGTCCCCAAACGCCGTTCTCGACATCCCAGTCCCCCGACGACTCACAATCTTTCAATTTTACCTGGAGCGCACCTGGGGGAGTAACCTCAAGCAACCATACCTGGCTGGCAACACTGTCTTTATTCTTTTCGCCTGTCGCTGTGATCTCCAACGTATGCCGGACTGGAACATATGGCGGGAAAGGAATTCGAATCGGAATTACGACCAGAAGAATCGCTCCAGACAGCCATGCGGCCAGGATCCACACGATCCGAGCGCCGGGCGAAAAGCCGCCCAGCCGAGGCCATGTCAGTCTGAGTACGAGCCAATCCACCAACACCGTGAGAATTATCGTTGTGACGATTAGTGCACCGGCCCAGGCAATAGCCGAAACCTCGAACGCAATAGCGAACCAGGTACTCAGGCAGAAAGCGATCCCCAAGCCAACGATCAGACTCACCCCCCATTGCCCGGCGGGTCTCCAACCTGTATCCAATTCATCTGTTTGTTCTGGCTGACTTGTCACTCGCTCACCCGATCTCTCCTCTGTGCACGAAGGACCTGATTGTACTCAACAAGCATACGCCGGGCCATAGCTAAATGATTGAACTCCGTTTGCACTTTGGCCTTTGCCGCCTGCCCCAAAGCAACACGTAGGTGGGAATTGCCCGCAAGTCGTTCCATTGCCGCCAGAAGCCCGTCCGGGTCACCCGGCGGGACCAGCAAACCGTCCGCCCCATCGGAGATGATCTCCGGGATGCCGGCTACCTGCACGCCAATCACAGCTTTGCCGTATTGCATCGCCTCCAGGTAAACCAATCCGAACGATTCAAATAACGACGGAGCCACAAAGATATCGCACTGGCGGTAGAAGCTGTGCAAAGCCTCGTCAGTAACCAATCCGTGGAAATGAACCCGCTCCAGCCAGGCTGCCTGGGCATGTTGTTGGCAAAACCGCTCACGCATCGTGGCTCCATCAGTGTCCTCAATCTGATCGTTCCCAACCAGGTCGCAAACCCAGTCCGGGTGCCGTTCCAGAAATTGGGGCAACACTTCGAGCAAAATGTGGGCGCCCTTGCGCCGTTCGAGCCGGCCGACAAATAGCATTCGTTTGGGTTGGTGTTGTTGCTTCCTCGTCGGCCGGTAATCGGGGAGAATCCCCAGCTGCACCCGCCGTATTCTCGATAGAACTTCCTCCGGCAGTCGCATCCGGGTTTTATAGGCCTCTAGCACTCCCCACGAAGGGCAACAGAGATGATCAGCCTGCTCTATCTGCCATTTTTCCAGCTCGATGCAGCGCTGCAAGTCGCCATTGAGTTGCCAGCCATCAATATCCGCGACTTCCGCCAATGGGGAAACCAAGACAATGATCCATGGCCAACGATTCAGCAGCGGCAGGGAAAGCCCCTCCAAGTCCCAGTTGGAGCAATGAACCACATCCACAAAGACGCCATTCTTGGAAAGTGCCACCAATTCCTTGCCCACGGCCATAGCGTAACGGCTATTCTTATCTAAGACGGGCCAATTTGGGAAGATTGATCCTTTCCGGCCGCTGACTTCCTCAGGGATGCCGTGCACGGTCAACTCCAAATTGTCATACCTCGTCTCCTGGCTGGACTGGCAGATCAGATGCACCTCGTGCCCCAACTCGTGCAAACCCCGGGCCAGTTCGTAGGTATAGCGTGCAACGCCTCCCACACCAGGATCGGGTGGCAGGGTTTTGCTCAAAAGGCAGATACTCAGTTTCCGCTTGGGGACGTTTTTGTTATAGGGCGAAAATGAAGGTGGAGAGCCGGCCTTCAAATTCAGCCGGCGGCGGCCCAGCAGTCCAATCACCAACCCCTGTAGCAGGCCGGCCAGCCATTGAAGATGAAAGGTGGCAAACCGCTTGGTCGCGACCGTTCCAGCCTTCCACTGCTGCCATACCTCGGTAACAAAATGTTTGCGCGGAGCCAGCCAAAGCGTCGTCAGCAACCGCCTGAACAAAGGATCGGCGCCGTTCTTGAGGCTGAAATAGGTATCACTGCGGGTTATTATGCGCCTGTTACGCCAAAAGGGGTCGCCGAGAGACGATGGTACCGGGTAGTGTCTGACGGCACACTCTTCTAAATAAACAATCTCGTAGCCATGGCGCACCAGCCGCAAACAGACGTCAGTCTCATCCAGGTAATAACTAAAATGTTCGTCGAACCCGCCAATCTCAACCAGGGCAGAACGTCGAAAAGCGCTGTTGCAGCCGACCGTGCGCCGGACCCAACGCCGCCCATCTGGAACGCGTTGGAGTTTCCCGTGTGTACGGAAAATCTGTATGCCGTAGTCGGACGACAAGCCTCCTTGAAACTCATAATGCGGGCTGTCGCGATGTAGAGCCGGTCCTCCGGCAGCCGCAACCGTCCCCGTTACGTCTTGGTCAAACACAGCCACGAGCTTGCTGAGCCACTGCGGATCAGCCGGGATGGCGTCATCGTCGATAAAAACCACGATTTCGCCGGTAGCGGCGGCGATGCCCAAATTGCGCGAGAGCGACAGGTTAGTTTCAGGACAATTTACGGTTTTCAGCTGCTTGGCGTAATGTGCCAGCAGTTCCGCGGTGCCATCCGTCGAAGGACCATTGACGACCACGATTTCAAAGGGATCATAATCGACGTGATTGAATGCCGCCAGTAATTTGTGCAGAAAAGGCGCACGGTTGTAAGTATTGACAATGATCGAGCATCGTGTACCGGTCGTCATAGACTGGGTCCCTTCCAAACCAGGTAGGGGCTATCCTTACCTGCCGTCAGGTAATCCACAGCTGCTTGCATCCGCCGACTTACCGAGTGTCTGGAAAATCGTGCCAGATTACGTCTCTGTCCCAGCCGAATTCGGGTCTGCCATTCGCGGTCCTCAAGTAGAACGCGTATTAGTTCGGCCACGTGCGCCGTATCCCAACGACGCACCAGGATTCCGGCATCGCCCATAGTCTCGCACACTGCGGTGGCGGCACATGCGATCACCGGCACGTCAAAGGCCATCGCTTCGATCAGCGGCACGCCGAAGCCTTCGTGCGCCGAGGCGGACAAAAAGACATGTGCCGATCGGTAGTAAGCATGGAGTGCCGCATCGCTCACCTTCCCCAGCAAGTAGATGCTGTCGCGGGATGGCAGGCGCAAGCGCAGACTGGCCAATTCGTGGGCATATCGCAGGCCGCGGCCGGATTCTCCCACCAGGAAAAGTTGGCTGCGCGGGTTGATATGTCGATGATAATAGTCAAAGACCTTCATCACCCTGTCTTGACGTTTGTTGCGAGCCAGGCGCCCCACGAACAGAAAGTTCACAGCATCCTGGTTGTGAAGTCGGTCGGCAAGCGCCACGTCATATTCGGCGGCTGCCAACCGATCACCATCGATCAGAGGTGGAAGCCACAGCATCGGCTTTGGATGTGACAACAATCCGGCGTATTCTTCCAAGTTGAACTGCGACACGCCAATAATTAAGTCGAACCTGTCGGCGATTCGTGCCAGTTGCCGGTACCCGCACATCGTTTGTCGAAAATGGTGAGAGCGCGAATCAAAGAAGTGCGGCGGCGTGAGATTGTGGAAGTGAATGGCTTTGGGTCCCGTGAAGCCGTACAGAAAATTCTCCAGGCGGCTTTGGCCCCAATAATGAAAAATGATGGCATCGTCGTCGCTCAGAGGGAAATTCTTGAGAGGTTGCGAATCTGCGACTACCCGTGGGTCGGAGAAAAGAGACAAGATTGGATATGGGTGACCCAGCCCGGCCAAAATCTGCGCGTTTTGACGCGTGATACCACTCACAGCATCGCCATAATCCAATCCCTCCATTATCTGCAGCACTCGTTTGGCCTTCAGGGTGCGTGCTGGTTTGGGCGATGTCTGAACGACCGTTTGGTAGAAACCCGATATCTGCCCTGCGCAGGACGCGATTGGTCGATTAAGCGTCAAGCGCACCCGATCTTGTAAACTGAGGCCGTAGGCGGATTCGGTGAACTCAACGTCCTTCGCGTCGGCGGCGATAATTACCTTCGCCTGCTGCAGACATTCACGCTTCAAGAGTGCCTGCGCTGAGTATCTGGATTCGAAACTATCTTCGGTTCGAGACCGTTCCCTGTCCAGCCACACGACGACCTGGTCTGGATGGTGTAGCAGCGTAGCCAGACCCTGGCCGCCCACGAGCGGTATGTCAACCAGGTCGAAGTGCTGCAGGCTGTTGAGATATATGACCCGCTCACACAATAACTGTCCCAAGGTGAGAACATCATCCATAAATGGCAACCGGTCTGAAAAATGCCGCAACGTGGTACGGTGTGTCACCCGGTGGACGATCAGATTGTCCCGCCCCTGAATGTTGCTGCTGTCACTCGCGGTGATAAAGTTTACTTTATGGCCTTGGTCAGCCATCAAACCTGCCAATGTCTCGCGGTCAGCAATACGGTCGTCTGTTGCCGCCTCAGACACAAAGGGAGAGATGATGCACAGATTCATCAATGCAAACCCCACG
>CAZHBM010000319.1:0-4950 GCA_964529945.1 uncultured Anaerolineales bacterium
CTACACGGTCGATGAGGGCGCCCTGCTGGTGGCTGACGACGTGGACGGGTTGGCTCAATATAATCATCCCTATTCATCGGGGTTGGATGACAGCCCGTTGTGGGATCACGGCATGCCGGTGGAGTCGCCTGACCTGAATACTTATCTGTGCGTGCAGATGGGCACGTTGGCAATGATGGCCGAGGGTTTAGGGATGGAGGCTGAAGGGGCAATGTGGCGCCGGCGGGCTTCAGCTATCGTGCGGCGCATGATCAGTGATTTCTGGGATGAGGAGGCCGGCCTCTTCCGGGCTTTGCACGACGAGGAGCCTATTCCTGCGGTGACGCCGTTCAACTTGTACCCGTTGTGGACGGGACAGTTGCCCATAGGTATTAAGGATCGCCTGGTGGGCCATTTGCGCAACCCGGATACGTTCGGCGGCGAGTTCATGCTGCCCACGGTGGCGCGCAACGATCCGGCCTACGACCCAAAAACGATGTGGCGGGGCCCCGTCTGGGCCAACGTGAACTACTTTTTTATCGAGGCCTTGCAGCAGGTAGGAGAAGTTGACCTGGCGCGCACGTTGCGCGACAAGACCTTAGAAATGATAGCCGGTCAATCCAGCATCTACGAGTACTACAATTCTGAGACTGGGGAGCCGCCCGAATCGGCGGCTGATACCTTTGGTTGGACGGCGGCCGTGTTCATAGACCTGGCGATTCAGGCCAGCCGCGAAGACTCCTCGGAAGAGAGTGAACCGGGAGCGTGAGAGGTCAGGAGGATCAGGTGGAGCCCTTCAACAGGGAAGCCCAGGCTGAATATTGTCTCAACCTCCAGTCAGAGTTTTTTGCCGACCGGTCATTGGTGATTGTCTCCAATCGAGGCCCGGTTACATTTCACACCGCTGAAGACGGAAGCCAGACATATCAAAAGGGAGGCGGTGGACTGGTAACGGCGCTGACGGGCTTGTGCCGGCATACCAATGCCACCTGGATCGCTTGCGCCCAGTCGGATGAAGACACCGACTGGGGCGAGGCTGACTTTCACCTCCCCGACGATATCGGCTCGATCCGTCTGCGTTTTCTGACGCCAGAGGCTGAGGCTTACGATGCCTATTACAATGTCATTGCCAATCCGCTGTTGTGGTTCCTTCAACATTCTATGTGGGACGTGCCTCGCGCGCCGATCATAGACAAGCATACCTGGGAAGCGTGGGAGCACGGTTATTCGGCTGTTAACCACCTGTTCGCCGAAGCCATCGTCGAACAGGTCAGTCGCCAACATGGCGGACGAACACTGGTTATGTTGCAGGATTATCAGCTCTACCTGGCGCCTCGGTTCGTGGCTCAATCATTACGGAAACGGGACCGACCGACGCTGCTGCATTTCATTCACATTCCCTGGCCGGGGCCGGAGTATTGGCGCATTCTGCCGCCGACCATGCGTCAGGCAATTTTGGACGCGCTGTGTGCCGTAGACGTGCTCGGTTTCCAGACCCACGCCGATGGCCTGAATTTTGTGCGCACCTGCGAGTCTTTGCTGCCCGGGGCTTACGTCAACTACCGTCGCGGGCGCGTCTGGTACCGAAACCACGCTACCCACGTGCGCGATTTTCCCATCTCGATCGACGTGGCGGCGCTGGAGCGCCTGGCCGCCTCGGACGAGGTGGCCACCCATCGGGCCGAAATCGTCGACGTTATCGGCGACCGGCAGATGATATTGCGCAACGACCGCATCGAACCCAGCAAGAACATTGTGCGCGGCTTTTTGGCTTTTGAGGAATTGTTGGAGTTGTACCCTGAGCACCGGGGTAAGGTGCAGTTTCTGGCCATTCTGGTGCCTTCAAGGCTGGAAGTGACCGAATACCAGGACTACTTGGGCGAGTTGATGGCGGCTGCCGGGCAGATTAATGCCCGCTATGGCGATAGCGAATGGGAACCGGTGCGCATGCTGGTTGGCGAGGACTATGGGCGGGCGGTGGCGGCTATGCAGTTGTTCGACGTGTTGCTGGTCAACCCCATCGCCGACGGAATGAACCTGGTAGCCAAAGAAGGCCCAATTGTGAACACACGTGCCGGCGTGATGATCCTGTCGGAGCGCGCCGGCGCCTACGACCAACTGCAGTCGGGGGCCACGTTGGCCTCCCCGTGCGACGTGTACGCTACAGCTCAGGCGTTGCACCAAGCGCTGACAATGCCAGAGAAGCAGCGCGAGGAACGCATCAATCGCCTGCGATGGCTCATCGAACGCAATGATATCAGTGTCTGGTTATGTGATCAGTTGAAGACGATAGCTCAATTGAATCTATAGAACAGATTTGGGGCATAGGGTTATGACTGTTTCTTCGATAGCGATTCTACATTATTCAGCGCCACCAGTTGTGGGTGGCGTGGAAGCCGTGATGCAGGCTCACGTGCGTGTCATGGTCGATGCCGGCTACGAAGTGGGGGTGATTGCCGGTCGAGGCGAAGCCGACCGGCTGCCACCCTCGGTCCGCCTGAGCATCGTACCGGAGGTCGATTCGCAGAATGCCGAGATATTGAGCTTGAGTCACGTACTGGAGCAAGGGGAGGTGCCTGCCGGGTTTGAGGATATGGTCGAACGGCTGGTGGGGCGGCTGCAGCCCTTGCTGGAACCCTACGACTGCTTGATCGTGCATAACGTGTTTTCCAAACACTTCAACCTGCCGTTGACGGCGGCGTTGTGCCGTTTGCTGGAACACGATGAGTTGCCGTATACGATTGCCTGGTGCCACGATCTTACCTGGACCAGCCCCAGCTCGGGATCCAAAGTGCATCCCGGCTATCCGTGGGACCTGTTACGGACGCGGATCGATGGGGTGACTTACGTGGCGGTCTCCGAGCGGCAACAGACCAGTCTGTCCAGGTTGTTCGACTGTTCGCCGGACGACATTTCAGTCGTCTACAACGGTGTGATGACCGAGGACACGTTGGGTATTTCCCAGCCGGGCATGCGCCTGGCGCGGCGGCTGCAATTACTGGAAAGTGACCTGGTCATGTTAATGCCGGTGCGAGTGACCCAGGCCAAGAACATCGAATATGCCTTGCGGGTGACGGCTGCCCTGAAGGCCAGGGAGCTGGTGCCACGCTTGGTGGTGACCGGTCCCCCGGACCCGCACGATGCCGAGAGTATGGAATACTTTCACAGCCTGTTGGCGTTGCGTCGGCAACTTGGCGTCGAAGACGAAGCGCGGTTTGTTTTTGAATCGGGACCTACGGCCGACGAGCCGTTCTACGTCGACGAACAGGTGGTAGGCGATCTTTACCGGCTGAGTGATCTGGTCTTGATGCCCAGTCATCGTGAGGGGTTCGGTATGCCGGTGCTCGAAGCCGGCCTGGCCGGTATCCCGGTGGTGGCTACGTGTATCCCGGCGGCTAAGGAAATTGGCGGCGATCAGGTTACGATTATCGAGGACACACGTGAACCGGAGGATACTGCCGATCGTATTGTGGAGCTGGTGGCGCGTAACCCGATTTCACGTCTACGACGGCGGGTTCGGCAGCGTTACACCTGGCGCCAGGTTTTTCGCCGTGACATCTTGCCCCTGATCGATCCGGATTGAGTGAAGGTAGCTTGTTTTGGCAGATACCAACGCCGACCATCGTCCGCCCGAGTGGGTGCTGAAGCGCTTGTTGCAGGCCCCTCGTTTGCGCCTGTTTTTGGATTACGACGGCACCCTTGACGAGCTGGCTCCCAGCCCGGACGACGTGTTGCCCAACCCCGAGGTGATTGCTCTGGTTTCCCGGCTGGTGGCAAATCGTCGATGCCGGGTGGCAGTGGTCAGCGGGCGGCGCCTGGACCAGGTGACCCAGTTGCTGCCGGTCCCCGGCTTGTTGATCGCAGGTACCTATGGCATCGAGGTGCGTACGCCCGAAGGCAAAACGGTCTCTCGCCTGGATTTCGAGAGCGTGCGGCCGGCGATTGAGGAGCTCAAGGCGCGTTGGCAGAAACTGCTGGCCGGCCGGGAGGCATTCTTTCTGGAAGACAAGGGCTGGTCATTGGCCATTCACGGACGCTATGCCAGCGACTCGGCGGCTGAAGAGGTCATCGCTGCCGCGCGCCGGACGGCCGAGGAGCTGTTGTCGCCCCAGGTATTCCGGCTATTGGGCGGGCACAAGTTCTTTGAAGCCGCGCCGCGGGTTGCGAACAAAGGTGATGCGGTGGATTATTTGATACACACCTATTCCTGGCCGGATGCCTTGGCGCTATACCTGGGCGACGATGACAAAGACCAGGAGGCGTTCCCCGTCATCCATCGCCACGGTGGCCTGGCGGGCCTGGTCGGCCCGCGGGCGGAGTCGGAAGCCGATTTCTATCTCTCCTCACCACGGGATGTACGCCAATTGCTGGCCCGGCTGGCAGACTGACGATCGGTTCTCCGTTTGCAGGCAACACTACTCTTGGTCGCCGGCAATAAGCACGACCACGGCGTGGTCGCCGACCCGGTATTTGTTGCCGCTGACCACCTGCGTTGCGTGCCCGGTTTGCAGGTCGTCGGGGGAGGTGAGGGCCGTGTCCACGAAACGTCGCCATTGGCGGCCGCGTGGGTTGGGGGGCAACGCGAAGGTTAAAGGCTTCTCGTAGGCATTGAGCATCACGTGGATGCAATTCCCGTCCTCGGCGTAGCGCAGCGTGTAGGCCAGCGTGTGCGAGGTGTAGCCCCAATCGGGCTGTCCCAGCCGAACGCCGTGCCAGGTGATGTTAGCTGATTGGTCGGTGACATGCTCGGCCCAGAAGTGTTCCTGGCGGAAGATGTCGTTGTTCCGGGTGAAGTCGATCAACCCGCGAACGAAACGCAACAACCCCGCGTTTTCATCAACAAGACTCCAGTCGAACCAGCTTATTTCATTGTCCTGGCAATAGGCATTATTGTTGCCTTTCTGGGTGCGCCGGACCTCATCACCCATCACAAGCATTGGGGTGCCGTGAGACAAAAGGAGAATGGTGAAG
>CAZHBM010000320.1:0-4878 GCA_964529945.1 uncultured Anaerolineales bacterium
ATCTTCTGCAGATAGTCGACAACCAGCAGGACGCGAGGCCGGCGGTCACCGACAGCTTCTTCAACCCACCAACGAATTTGATCGAGTGTCGACAAATCACCGCTGGCTTTGACAAGCACCAGGCGATTGCCATATGCTTCCAGGCGGTCGAGAACAGCGGCATATTGCCCGGTCTGGCGCAGTTGCGCTACTAGTCCGTTTTCCGAATCGGCCCGGAGGGCGATCTTGGAGAGCTGCCGGATGGTGAGTGCCTCCTCATCATATCCCATCTCAGCGCTTTCCAGGCAGAGCAGTCTGGACAACAGATGACTGCGGGAGTGTTCATAACAGACATAGATAGCGACTGCGTTGTCGTCGGCCACCACGACGTTGCGTGCCAGTTGCAGCCCCAAAATTGTTTTGCCAACACCGAAAGGCCCGCCCAACACCAGAAGTTCGCCCACAGAAAGGCCACCGTTTAGCACCTCGTCCAATGGATCAAAGCCGGTCGCAAGCCGGCGATAAGATGCAACTTCTCCGGCCGAGATCCGCCTATCCTCCTCCTGGATAACCTGATTGAGGGTAGCCGGACCGGTGGATTCTCGAACAGGTGGACTCTCTTTGATAACGGTCGGTTCAGTCGTATTTACCACGTTCTAACGCCGCCTGGCGGGTTGGACCGGCATGAATGTCTCTATGGGCAGATCGAAGCCGGCCGATTTCAACTTGCCCATGAAGCTGGGGCGGATCCCGGTAGGTGCGAAATAGCCCTCCACGCGCCCATCTCTAATACCGGTCTGGACGTACTGGAATAAGTCCTGCAGCACAATTACGTCTCCTTCCATACCCTGGACCTCGGTAATCATCATCACCCGCCGGCTACCATCTGCCAGCCGTTCCAGGTGGACAATGAGGTCAAAGGCCGAGGCAATCTGCTCGCGCACGGCGCGCAGTGGTAGATCCATGCCGGCCATCAAGGCCATAGTGGCTACGCGTTGGAGCGTGTCGCGAGGGCTATTGGAATGGGCAGTCGTCAGAGAACCATCGTGACCGGTATTCATTGCCTGGAGCATATCCAGCGCCTCGCCGCCGCGCACCTCTCCGACAACAATACGATCCGGTCGCATTCGCAAAGCGTTGATCACAAGCTGCCGGATGCTGATCTCACCCTTGCCCTCCACGTTGGGTGGGCGAGCCTCCAACCTTACCAGGTGTCTCTGGTGCAATTGAAGTTCGGCGGCGTCTTCAATGGTCACGATGCGTTCGTTGACCGGCAGGAATGACGACAGAACGTTGAGCAGGGTAGTTTTTCCGGTGGAGGTGCCCCCTGAGATGACAATATTCATACGGGCCAACACGCAGGCCCTCAGGAAATCAACCATATGTTCGGTGAGCGTACCGATGCGCACCAAATCTTCGGCAGAGTAAACGGCCTTGGCGAATTTGCGGATGCTGATGCTGGGGCCGTCCAGAGCCAGCGGTGGAATGATGATATTGACGCGCGACCCATCCTGCAGGCGGGCGTCAACCATCGGGCTGCTTTCATCCACGCGGCGTCCCAATGGCGCCAAGATTCGGTCGATGACGCGCATCATTGCGGCAGTGTCACTGAAATGGACGTTCGTCTCCTCCAACATACCATCGCGCTCAACGAAGACAAGGTTGGGCCCGTTGACCAGCACCTCGGTGATGCTATCATCGCGAAGAAGCGGCTCGATGGGACCAAGGCCCAGGATATCGGCCATAATCTGCTCGAGCAGATCTGCGCGTTCAGTCCGACTGAGGGGAATCTGCTCTTCCTGAAGGGTCTCGGCGAAAATATGTTCCACCGCCCGCCGAACTTCCTGCGTGTTGCCGGTATCGACTGTCGGGCTTAGGTGAACCAGCAGCCGGCGTTGCACCTTGTCGCGCAGAGCAGCATATGGGTCCGTTGTCTGTGCTCGCTCAGGCTGTTTCTGTTTGGGAGCGGGCGTATTCTGTCCCGTCGGTTTCTGTTTGAACCCTAGCATAGTCTCCTCTTCCGCCTATATGATCCATAAGGGGTCGTATTCGTCCCATTCGGTATTGCTTAAGTCACGCACGTTTTGACCGCCGGCGTCCATCACGTAAATGTGTTTCGTCCCGCTGCGGTTAGACCAGAACACGATCTGGCTGCTGTCCGGCGACCAAGAGGGATGTTTGTCCCACGGCCAGGAATTCTTGGTCAGCGCCTGTACACCTGTGCCATCGGCCATAATGACCCAGATATCATCACCTCCCCCTTCGGTACTGACAAAGGCGATTCGGCTGCCGTCGGGAGACCATACCGGATCGTAGCTGAGACCTGTCTGTCGGGTTAGTTGAATGGGCGGCAGGTTGCCGTATTTCTCGTGTGGGGGCTGCGCGATGAACACCTGTGCGGAGGGTTCAGCATCTTGGACGAACAGACGATAGCGCCCGTCGGGAGAGTATTGTTCTTTGTCCCTAAGATCCTGATATTCCTGGCGATAATAGCGTGAATTTCCTATATACTGGCGGTTCTCCCCATTGGCGTCCATGACCCACAGACCCGGTTGTTCTTCATTGTCGCTAAAAAACACGATCTGGTTTCGGTATGCCAGCAACGGCACCGGCGTTGCAGTCGGTTCGGTGGGCGCTGGCCCAGGAGTGACAAATGGGGTCCAAGTCGGTGAAGGGCTGGGGGTTGGCGTCACCGTAGGTGTGGCGGTGGGTGTCAAGAAGGGCATAACATGGAATATCCGCCCATCCGCGAGCGCGGTATCGGCCACAGGAAGATCACGTGCGTCCAGGTAGCGCTGGTAGGCGAGGTACACGTCTCCGGCATCCCGGTACGAATCTCCGCTATGGATGTAGGCTTCATACAGCGTGTCGGCGGCAGCCCCGTGCAAGTAATCGGGTCTTTGATTGTAGACTGCTTCTAAATGGGAGATCGAGACGTTCCATTGCCCGGACAAGAAATTGGATTGTCCTTCCAGATAGTGGCGAGCGAGTTCCTGTTCGAGTGCCGCTTGACTGTTACGCGGCTGAAGCGATAGCGCTTCCACAAAATAGTCCAACGCCCGGCTGACGTTTTCCGACGCGGCCGGCTCGGACTGAATGAGTTCTTTTCCCAACTGCATGTTCAATTCGAAAAGTCGTTCGTCAACTACGTCTCGCTTGTAGGTCACGTCAATCTCACGCAGTTGACGATAGGTCATCAACGCGTCACTCGCTTTTCCGGCCCTGTAGTCCGCCTCGGCCTGGGCAAACAAATCTCCCCGTTCCATTTGGTGCTGAACTTCCTCGATTCGCAAGCTGACATCTCGATACCGAGGCTGGCGGATCGAAATATCCGTCAGGCGCTCCAAAGCGGCCTCCAACTGGCCTGCCTGTTGCAGCGAAATGGCTTCCTGGTATAGCGCGTCGACTTCTCTCCGCTTGGCAACTTCCTGCAATCCCTGACGAGCGCTGTCACGCTGTGGTGCCTGCTCCAGAATCTGCTGGTAACGTGCCTCGGCGGCGTCCAGGTCCCCGGCCTCGACCAGTGCGCTGGCTTCGGCTTCCATCAAAGCCAGCTTGTGCTCGGCCTGAGCCTGCGCCAGCGTGGGAGCCACCTGTTGATAGAGGAAACGCGCACCGAAGACGGCCAGAATGATGATTACCAAAACCAGAGCAACCCGCACCACCAGCGGTCGCCAACGAATAGCCCAACGTTTTGCTTTTACCCGGCTGGTTGCATCCAGGTTGGCCTTGAAACGAGCTGTTTCCAGAGCTGACCGGACAGCTTGGTCGTCAGGAAACTGGCGTGCCAGTTCCTCAAAGGCGACAATCGCTTCTTGCCAGCGACCAGCCTGCAGGTGTGCCATTGCCTCCTGGAAAAGTTGAGTGTCTTTAGCTTCCGTGAAATTATCTGAATTTTCAGTCATAACCGTGTCCAATATTTCAGCGATTAGCACGCATCGTAGCTAACATCTCCATCATTCTTGGAAGTGCGGGCCCCAATAACACCACAAACAACGACGGCATAATGAGCAGAACCAGCGGGAAGACCATCTTGCCACCGGCCTGCCGCGCCAGTTCTTCGGCGCGTTGGCGGCGGCGCATACGTTCCTGCGCGGCTTGAACGTGCAGCACGCGCGCAATACTGACACCCAACTGGTTGGATTGGATGAGCACAGTAACGAACGACTGCAAGGCCTCCACACCGGTTCGCTCGGCGATTCGACGCAGGGCTTCGTTTCGAGATGTCCCCAAACGCATTTCAGTCACGGCACGCCGGAATTCCTCGGTAAGGGCGTTGTCCCAACGTTCGCCTACCTTGAGCATCGCCGATTCGAACCCAAGCCCCGCTTCAACCCCGATGCTCAACATATCCAACGCGTCGGGCAGGGCACGAATTATTTCATCCTTTCGCTGGCGAACCCGCCGGCGGAGCCACAGGGTCGGGGCAAAATACCCGATTGTGGCAAAAATTAGCGTATTGCGCAATAACACGATTGAAGGTGTGACGACGTCTCTAAACAAAGCAAAATAGCCGCCCGCCAAAAATATCAGGAGTAGCAGCCTCAAACCCAAGAAATCGAGAGCTGTCAGCCCGGCCGGCTCCCCGGCTTCGATGAGCATGCGCTGGATTTGAGATACATTCCTGGATGGCACCAACCGTCCGGCCAGCCGGAGGATGCCCTGAAAAAGCGGCAGAATGGCGCGCTGAAAGAAGGGCTGGCCAATCGTTTCAGCCTCGATTATCTTTTCCGGCTCGTCGCCATATCGATCCATTCGGTCTCGTTCGTTGCGCAACGAACGTGCCGGGGTAAGGGCAACCCATAGGAAAAATATGGCCAGACCAACCAGTAATGCGGTACCCAAGGGGGACCAAACGAACCACAAATCATTGAGAAGTGCGCTGATTTCCATATGGCA
>CAZHBM010000321.1:0-4875 GCA_964529945.1 uncultured Anaerolineales bacterium
AGAACAAGGCCAGGTGCCCGATGAGGCGTTGATGACCCGCCTGAAGACCCGCCTGCAACTGGCGTTGCAGACGGCCGCCCAGATGCCCGATTCTGAGATGGGGCACTGGTTGGTACAGGCTCAGCAGATGACTCAGGCCCAGCAACGCGCCCTGGCCCAGGCCGAAACCCAGGTTGGTCCGGCGGCCCAGGCGCAGTTGCAGACCGCTTCGCAACTGATGAACCAGGTGCAGCAGCAGATCCAGGCCGGTATGGCCGATCCGCAGGCGTTGCGCCAGCAGTACGGCCCCGGACAACCGGGCGGCAATCCCGACGGCCCGTGCCGGACCGGCGATCCCGAGTGTGTGCCCGACGGCGACGCCAATCGCTACGGCCGGCCGACCGAGCAAACCGACGTGGTGGATGACGCGACGTCCGGGGTCTGCCAGGATGGCGACGGCGACTGTGTACCCGACGGCGACGCCAATCGTTATGGCCCGCAGCCGGAAGAGACCGGCCCCGGCCAGCCGGGCGGCAACCCCGACGGCCCGTGCCAGACCGGCGACACTGACTGCGTACCGGACGGCGACGCCAACCGCTACGGTCAGCCGGCAGCGGAAACGGACGCGGTAGACGATGCAACGTCCGGGGTCTGCCAGGATGGCGACGGCGACTGTGTACCCGATGGCGACGCCAACCAGTACGGCCCGCAGGCCGAGCAGCCGGGCCCAGGCCAACCGGGTGGCAACCCCGACGGCTTGTGCCAGTTGGGTGACCCCAACTGCGTCTGCCAGGCGGATGGCACCGAGTGTGTGCCGGTCGGCGATGCCAACCAGTACGGCCCGCAGCCGGAAGAAACCGGTCCCGGCCAGCCGGGCGGCAACCCGGATGGGGATGGAACCCCGGCGGGGGATGAGAACAAGAATCAAGGCAGCCAGTCGACCGAATCGTCGGGCGGCAGCAGCGACAGCGGCGGCAGCCAGAGCAGCGGCGGGGGCGGGCACAAATAGACCGCCTCCGGCCTGCCGGCCGGATAGCTTCACCCAAATCAAAGCATCAGGGCGACCCACCGGTCGCCCTGATTTTCTTATGGCCTGAAATTACAGCCAGTGGCCGCTCAAGATGCGGTAGCTCCACAGGACTACCCCAACCAGGCCCAGGGCTTCACAGGCCCAGAAACGGATGCGGAAGGAGGACTTTTGCGTCTTGTGGCGGAAGACACTGCGGGCCAGGGGTGCACCCACCACCGCGCCGGCCAGTACCTGCAGCAACAAGATGCCTTCCGGCACGCGGGTGACACCCGAGCCGGCGATGCGCTTGTCGTAACCGTAAACCAGGAAGGTGACCACGTTGTGCACGATCAACCAGACGAACAGTCCGGGCCACTCCGGCAGCAACGTCGCTTTCACCAACAGGGTCAGGCCGATGCCGGGAACGAAGGTCAGCGCTGAATACAGCAGGTAGGGATCGACGTGACCGCGGCTTTTCGCTCTCGGCTGGCTGCGCCGGGTGCGGCTCTTGACGGCCGTCTTGCCGGTGGATTTGCTGCTGGATTTGCCGGATTTGGCAGGGCGCCGGACGCCTGGTTTGCGCTTATCGGCCATAGTCAGCTTTTCCTTTCCTGCCACACGAAGCCGTGTTCGAGTGGCGGCAGCGAGTCGCTTGCGGAGAGTAATGGGAGAAAACGCCTCGGCCCGATTATAAATCCGAACCGGCCCTTGCAGCAACCGCTCAGGAGTCGCGGGGTGCGTCCCAAATCTTGTGCGGGAGAAATCGGACCCAGCCAGGGCCTGGCTGCCGACTCACATAGCCATCGGCCGGGAAAATGGAACGCTCTCGGAGTCGCGTTGGGTCGTTTTCCGGCCGCCCGAGATACAGAAAAAGGCCATCTTGAGCTTTTCTTAAGGATTTCTTCACACTTGTATGGTAGACTACATCTATATGCTTTGGGCAGCCGGTTGCCGTCCAGGGGTAGGGAACGTCCTGGACGGCCGCCGGCGATCTCTGGCGTTCTGGCCACCTGAAGCCGGTGAACGATTGCGATTAGTTTTTGGAACCACGTATGGACCGTTTGTGAAGGAGATGTGTGCCTATGCCTGGTCTGAGTCGTAGACAGTTTTTGTCCCGTTTGGCGACGTTGTTGGGCGCCGGCGCGGTTTTGAGCGCCTGCGGCCGGCAGGAGGAGATGTTGTCCGGCCTGTCACCGGTCGTCACGGCCACACCGCGGCCGACCTACACGCCGACTGCCACCCGCGCCGCGCCGGCTGCGACGTTCAGCCCCACGCCGGCCACCGGCTTCAGCCCGCTGGTGACACCCACCTATCCGCCGGTGCCGATGACGCCCACGCCGGCGCCCTTGCCGGCCGATTACACGCCCGTGCCGGTCACGCCCACACCGGCGCCCCAACCCAGCCCCACGTCTGCCGCGCCGGTGCTGTCACGCGAGTTATTGACGGCCCATTGGCCGCAAACCGAGACCAGCCGTGTCGTGACCGTCCGGCATAGCGGCGTCTGGGCGGGCGACCAGCTCGACCCGGCCGTGATTACCCAGATGCTGGACGCCGGACTCAGCCAGTTGGCCGGCGGTGCCGACGCCTTGCCGGTGTGGCGCACGCTGTTCGATCCTCAGGAGCGAGTGCTGCTCAAGGTCAACTGCATCTCGGCCGGCGGGCCGACCCAACCGGCGGTGGCCTACGCCGTCGCCCAACGTTTGGTGGATGCCGGCCTGGCGCCGGAAAATATCCTTATCTTCGACCGTACCGATCGCGAGTTGCAGGACGCCGGCTACACGCTCAACGACGGCGGGCCGGGCGTTCAGTGTCATGGCGCGCGCGGCGAGGGGCAAGAGGCGACTTTTACTCCGGCCACGGTGCGCTTCTGGCAGGAGTTGGAGTCTTACGACGCCATCATCAACATTCCCACGCCCAAGGGCCACGGCATCTCGGGCTGCAGTTGCGCCCTCAAGAACCATTTCGGGTCTGTCAACCGGCCGGGCGCGTTGCACCCCGGCGGCTGCGACCCTTCACTGGCCGAATTGAACGGCCATCCCATCATCCAGGCCAAGACACGCCTGGTGGTCGGCGCGGCGGTGACCGTCAGCCCCTTCAGTTGGGACCACCCGGAGCACGACGACGTCCTGCTGCTGGCTTTCGACCCGGTGGCGCTGGACACGGTTGCTCGCGACATCCTGGTGGAGCATACTCAGCGCCAGGGCCAGGACGGCGGCGGGCTGGTCAACGGCTCCCATTTCCTGAAAACGGCCCAGGCGCAGCAGGTGGGCGCGACCGACGTGGGGCTGATTGACTCTCAAGAGGTGGTGTTGGCTTAGATGAAATCACTCAAGTTTTGGTTGTTGGTTCTGGTGGGGATTGTCTTGCTGCTGGCCACGCGTTGCAGCGCCGGCGGCGGTCAACCCGACCAGTTGGCCGGCTACTTGCCGGCCAACGACGTCGTCGCCGGTTGGCAGCGCGAGGACGGCATCCAGACCTTCGACAGTCAGAACCTGTTCGAACTGGTCGACGGCCAGGCCGAGTCGTACCTGGCCTACGGCTTCGACCGGGTAGTGGTGGGCCGCTACGTGAACGGCGACCAGCGGCTGCGGATCGAACTGTATCGCCTGGACTCACCGGCGGACGCTTTCGGCCTGTTTTCGGTCACGCGCAGCGGCCAACCGGTGGCCGTCGGCAACGACGGCGACAGCGACCCCGGCCGCCAGTTGGCTTTCTGGCAGGACCGCTACTACGCGCGCCTGTTGGCGCCGCAGCCGCTGGAAAAAAACACGCTGATGTCGTTTGCCCAGGCGCTGGCCGGCGCCCTGCCGTCCGGCGGAAACCAGCCGCAACTGGTGGACCGGTTGCCGGCCGGCGACCGCGTGCCCGGCAGCGTGCGCTTTTTCCGCCAGGAGCTGTCGATTCAGAACTGGCTGTGGTTGGGCGGCGCCAACGTATTGAATTTGAGTCCGGAGACGGAAGGTCTGCTGGCGGCCTATCAGCGCGAGGGCGTCGACTTCCAGTTCTTGCTGGTCGCTTACCCGCAGAGTTCGGCCGCCCAGGCGGCGGCCGTGGCCCTGTCCCAGGCCGATTTGCCCGACCTGGTGACGGTGTCCAGCCGCGATACGCTGCTGGCGGCGGTTTTCGGCGACCTGGATCCGGCTTCGGCGGAGACGTTAATTAAGGATGTGTTGCAGTGAGAAACTTTTCGAGACGTGAGTTTATCAAATTGAGTGGTACCGCGGCAGCGGCGGCGCTGCTGGCCGCCTGTGGCGCCGGCCCGGCCGCGGCGCCGGCCGGTCAGTCCCGCACCCCACCGCCCCCGGCTCCCGACCAGGCCTACCTGAGCGTGGCCCACGGCGGCGACCCGGCGGCCATCACCCGGGCGGCGGTGGCCGCACTGGGCGGCATGAGCCGCTTCGTGCGCAACGGCGACGACGTGATCGTCAAGCCCAATATCAGCACCGACTACCACCCGGCTGAATACGCCACCACCACCAACCCGGTGGTGGTCGCCACGCTGGTCGGGTTGGCGCTGGAGGCCGGCGCCCGCCGGGTGCGGGTCATGGACCGGCCCTTCGGCGGCACGCCCGAATCAGCCTACACCGTCAGTGGCATCGCCGAGGCCGTCCAGGCCGCCGGCGGCCAGATGGAGGTCATGAGTCCGGTCAAGTTCATCAAGACGGCCATTCCCCAGGGGCGCGACATCAGTGCCTGGGAGATCTACCAGGACATCCTGGACGCCGACGCGCTGATCAACGTGCCCATCGCCAAGCACCATTCGCTGGCCCGGCTGACGTTGGGCGGCAAGAACATGCTTGGCACGGTGGACCGGCCCAACCAGTTGCACCGCAACCTGGGCCAGCGGGTGGCCGACCTGGTCAGCCGGGTGCGGCCGACGTTGACCG
>CAZHBM010000322.1:0-4867 GCA_964529945.1 uncultured Anaerolineales bacterium
TCGTCAAATTTCAATTGCTTTGCCATTGGAATATCCTCCTCACCCTACAATCGCCAGCACGTCGCTTTCGCGCATAATGAGATATTTTTTGCCCTCGTCCTTGATTTCGGTCCCTGCGTATTTGGCAAAGAGCACGCGATCCCCCACCTTGATATCCAAAGGTTGTCGCTTGCCCTTCTCGTCGAATTGCCCGGGACCGACGGCCAACACCTTGCCTTCCTGGGGCTTTTCTTTGGCGGTATCCGGGATGATAATACCGGAAGCAGTCGTTTCTGCTTGCTCGATCGGCTCAATCCACACCCGATCCCCCAGAGGACGCAATTTCAAATTTTCCATAACTTGACCTCCTGAATTCACGTTCACATCTTAAAATGAGGCGTTGCCCCGCGGGCACCCCACAGACATCCTATCCTCTTTATATATCCAATACACATAAGAATAACATTAGCAGCTTGTTAACATTTTGTTAGAATAATCGTCTAAAGGTTGGCAATGATCGCTGACGCGAATTCCGAAGTACTGACTTCAGTAGCCCCTTCCATCAACCTGGCGAAATCATAGGTGACAATTTTCTGAGCGACTGTCCGTTCATAGGCGGACACAATGTTGTCGGCCGCCTCGGGCCAGCCCAAATAGCGCAGCATCATAACACCGGAAAACAACAGACTACCGGGGTTGACCTTATCCAGGTCGGCATATTTGGGTGCTGTACCGTGGGTAGCTTCGAAGAGGGCCAGATAGTCTCCAATATTGGCACCGGGAGCGATGCCCACGCCGCCTACCTCGGCCGCGGCGGCATCGCTCAGATAGTCACCGTTCAGATTCGAGGTGGCGACCACGTCATATTCATCCGGCCGGAGCAAAATCTGCTGGAACATGATATCCGCTATCCGGTCCTTAATGACAATCTTCCCTTCCGGCTGCCGCCCATTGTATTCGTCCCACAGTTGCTTCTCGGTAATGGTCACGTCGGCAAATTCCTCGCGGGCAACCTCGTATCCCCATGCGCGAAATGCACCCTCAGTATATTTCTGAATGTTGCCTTTGTGGACCAGGGTCACGCTGCGCCGGCCTTCATCCAACGCGTACTGGACCGCCTTACGAACCAGCCGTTTGGTTCCAAACGCGCTCATGGGCTTGATGCCTATCCCGGACCCTTCGAAAAAGGAAGCGCCGAGTTCATCTTTCAGGAAACGCTCCAATCGCGAGGCCTCAGGAGTGCCGGCCTCGTATTCGATGCCGGCATAAACATCCTCCGTATTCTCCCGGAAAATGACCATGTCGACCTTCTCCGGGTGGCGCAATGGGCTGGGTATTCCCTGATACCAGCGCACCGGCCGCACGCAGGCATAAAGATCCAATTGTTGCCGCATAGCCACGTTGAGGCTGCGATAGCCGCCACCGACAGGCGTGGTCAAAGGGCCTTTGATTCCGACGATGAACTGGCGTAAGGCCTCGACCGTCTCCTCAGGCAGATAGTCGCCGTCGTATCGGTCGGCCGCCTTTTCGCCGGCAAATATTTCCATCCAGGCGATTCGGCGTTGCCCGGCGTAAGCCGCCTTGACGGCGCTGTCCCAGACTCGCCGGCTGGCACGCATAATATCGCGACCGATGCCATCGCCCTCGATAAAGGCCACAATTGGATTGTCGGATATCTGCAAACGCCCAGACACCACTCGAATTTTTTCGCCCTCTGCAGGCACTTCGATCCGCTCAAACATTGTTGGAAAATCTCCTTGTTGGCTGCCTTGTTTTCTTCAAATTAAGGGGGCACCGGCAACGTCTACCGCCTGCCCCTCAGTCTGCTCACATTCGGTTGCCAATAAACAAATCAGAGAATTACGTCGTCATCAGATTCTTGATTTTGACCAACGCCTGGTCGATATCCGATGACGAGATGCCGTAATGGGTCACGGCGCGCACTGCGTTTCCGCCAAAGGGAAGCACCCGCACGCCCAGGGTATCAAGCCGTTGGCAAAATGTGTCCGGCGAAAAACCGGAATCAGGTTGTACATCGAAAACGACAATGTTTGTCTGCACCCGGTCGGGATCGATGGCGAGACCGGGAATCTCGGCCAAGCCATTCGCCAGGCGCCTGGCGTTGACGTGATCGTCCGCCAGCCGCGCCACCATGTTTTCCAGAGCATACACCCCTGCTGCGGCCACGATTCCCACCTGGCGCCCGGCACCCCCAATCAGCTTGCGGGCACGCCTGGCTTCCTGTATGAAGGCAGCATCGCCGCAAACCACGGACCCCATCGGTGCAGCCAGGCCTTTTGACAGGCAGAAGGTCACGCTGTCGGCATCCTGCACGAGTTCAGCAACGCTCACGTCGAGTGCAATTGCCGCGTTGAATATGCGGGCACCGTCCAAATGAATCTTCACATCGTGCCGGTCGGCCACCGCGCGTACCTGGCGCATATAACCGGCAGGCAGGCAAGCCCCACCGCGGCGATTGTGCGTGTTCTCGAGGCAGATTAGCCGGCTGCGGGGAAAATGTATGTTGTCGCGGGCTCGAATTGCGGCCTCAATTGCCTCAATCTCCATTGTGCCGTCTTCCAGGTTGGGCACTTGTCGCGAATGGACGCCACCCAACACTGAGCACCCGCCGCACTCATACATAAAGATATGCGCATTGTCGCCGACAATCAGTTCGTCACCACGACCACAATGGGCCAACACGGAAGTCAGGTTTCCCATCGTACCGCTCCAAACGAACAAGCCAGCTTCCTTGCCGAGCATCTCAGCGGCCAGTGCCTCCAACCGATTGACGGTTGGGTCTTCTCTCATCACGTCATCGCCGACCTCAGCCGAAGCCATGGCTCGGCGCATCGCGTCGCTGGGCAAGGTGACAGTGTCACTACGAAGGTCTATGTTGTACATAAGGCGTCTCCATTCTCCTGTTTCTGGCCTCAGGCACGAAAGTAACGAGGCCACAATGAGTATACCGCTTGTGGAGGCTCGGGCAAGTTGACAACCTCTCTCGGCCTATTCATTCGTCCCTTCACCGGAAAGGACTACGTGCGCCCTCGAATGCCACAACACGAATACGACAATTGCCTTCGTTGGGCTTTGTGAACTCCAAAACACCGTGATATAATTCTGTCAATTAGTCTGCATTCGAAGCCATCACGGGAGGTCAAAGTCTGTGGAAATTACGACGACCCAGCACAAACGCTGTGACGTGGTCAAAGCCGTCGGACGAATCGATAGCCAGACGGCGTCCGAGCTGGCACAGGTTTTTGATTCGATCATCGACGCAGGCCGTTTTAACATTGTGTTCGATATGCAGGATGTCGACTATATCTCCAGTGCGGGCCTGCGTGTGCTGATTGACGTACAAAAGACGTGTAAACGTTGGAACCGGGGCAAAGTAGTCCTGGTCAACGTAAATCCTTCAGTCAGAGAAGTACTTGACTTGGTCGGCTTCGAACCGTTGTTTCAGTCTTTCGACGATTTGGCATCGGCCGTCGGCAGCTTCTAAGGACATAGATGTCCTTGCTTTCTCCAGTCGATTTCAGCCAGGCGTATCAGGGATACTTCCATTGACCGAGCAGGTATCCAACGAAACTGAGGTCCAGACCGCTCTTTTCCCCGGGCGATTTGACAGCCTCACAAGAATCGTCAGTTTTGTGACCCGTGCGGCACGAGCTGCCGGCTTGGATGTGCATTCGATTGATGCTGTCCAACTGGCAGTTGATGAGGCGTGCAGCAACATCATTGAACATGCCTACGGCGGTGAAAGCCGTGGGGACATTCGCTGCACGTGTCGCGTCGATCTGGGCAAGTTGACCATCAAGCTCAACGATCTTGGTGCTCCGTTTAATCCAGATGTTATTCCTGAGCCTGACCTGTTCAGCGACATCGAACATCGCAGCGAAGGCGGGCTTGGCTTGTTCCTGATGCGTCGACTTATGGACGAAGTCGTTTTTGAATTCGATCCTATGTACGGCAATACGCTGACGATGGTTAAATACGGCGAGACCATCTGTTGAGTGCTACTACCGGTTCCGGCTCCCCACCCCGTATCAACTGGCAGCAGGTCTTTTCCCTCGGCGAACAGCTTTTTCAGAGACCCAGCCTGGCCGAACAGGATACCCTGGTGCGTCAGGCAGCCCAAGAGTTGCTTGCAGCGACGACCGAGCTGTGGCTTGTGCCCACCTTCTTCTCAGCGCCGGCTGCATCCATTCCAGCGTCACCGCCCTCGGAACTGATGAACCAGGCCCTTGATTCCCAACGCGCCGTCTTCGCCCCTGGAAGCGACACCACTTCGCCCTATCGTGTCGCTTTCCCGCTCAAACCCAAGGGGCGGGTTTTGGGAATTATTGAACTTTCCCGTGACCAGGCCAATCCCTTCACGCCCCTGGAAATTGAGATCGCGACCGGTCTCGCCACCCAGACCGGTCTGGCGCTGGAGGCCACTCGCCAGGTGATGGTGGAACGCTGGCGCATTAACCAGCTGGCCCTGGTTCGAACGGTCGGCCAACAGCTGGTGGACGTGACCGATATTGATCAACTATGCCAACGTGTAACATCATTGATTTTGCAGACTTTCGACTACTATTACGTGGCCATCTACACCCTCGAACCAGGTGATGATTCATTGTGCTTCCGTGCCAGCGCAGGGCCGTCAGCCCAGATCAGTCGTGCCAAAGAGTCGCCTCTCCCGACTGTGAGACTGGGGGAAGGCATTACCGGATGGGCTGCACGCAACGGGCGGGAATTGGTGGCTCAAGACGTGTTACTGGAAAAACGCTACCGGCACGAAGAATCGCTGCCCGAAACCAAATCCGAAGCCGCATTTCCTCTCCAGATTCGTGATCGCATCCTGGGCGTGCTCGACGTTCAGAGCGACCATGCCAACGAT
>CAZHBM010000323.1:0-4831 GCA_964529945.1 uncultured Anaerolineales bacterium
GGTACAATCGTCAGCGCCTTCACTCCGCGATTGGCTATCTGCCACCGCTGGAGTATGAACATCAGCATTGCTACCCCTTGGCATGTGTCCGTTGAAACGGGGCAAGCTCACTAAACCCTTGCGCTGAGAGAGCCAAGCCGCTGCGCGGCTGCCTGACTCCCTTCTCCCTACAAGGGAGAAGGGTTGGGGATGAGGGTGAATCCGCCATCAGTGATTCCGCCAACACGCCCCGTTATGCTATAATAAAACCGTGAACTGAACCTGTCCGGGCGGGGCACTCCACACCATCCCACGAATGCCGACCTGGCCGTCTCTTAACCTCCCCGCACCACGCAGACAACATCTCCCGGACGCGAACCCCGTGTAAAGCGGAGGTGGGCTTATGAGCAAGACCGTTATTCTGGCCCTGTGTCTGCTGTGCCTGGGGCTGCCCGCCTGCCGGGCCGGTGACGACCGCCAGGCGCGGGACGAGCCGGCCCTGACCGGCATTGTCGCCGAGAAGACCGTCACATCCACGCCCTTCCCGCCGACCTCAGCCGCGCCCCAGGACGACTACCAGGCCGCGCGTGAGACCATGGTCAAGCGTCACCTGCGCGGGCGCGACATCACCGACCAGTCGGTGCTGGCCGCTATGGCCGCCGTTCCCCGTCACGAATTTGTGCCGGCTGAATGGCGGGCGCAGGCCTACGCCGACCATCCGCTGCCGATCGGTTTCGGCCAGACGATTTCGCAGCCCTACATCGTGGCGTTGATGACGCAGATGCTGGAACTGCAGCCGGAAGACAGGGTGCTGGAGATCGGCACCGGCTCGGGCTACCAGGCGGCCGTGCTGGCCGAGGTCTGCCGGCACGTCTACAGCATCGAGATCATCCCCGAGCTGGCGCAACGGGCCGCGAACACCCTGGAACAGACCGGTTACCAGGGCGTCGTGACCAAGGTCGACGACGGCTATTGGGGCTGGGAGGAATATGCGCCCTTCGACGCCATCATCGTCACCGCCGCGCCCGACCACATCCCGCAGCCGCTGCTTAACCAGTTGGCCGACGGCGGGCGGATGGTCATTCCCGTCGG
The DNA here is from genome assembly GCA_964529945.1 of uncultured Anaerolineales bacterium. GTDB lineage: Bacteria > Chloroflexota > Anaerolineae > 4572-78 > NAK82 > CAZHBM01. Next base: position 1,072 of record CAZHBM010000323.1, read on the forward strand.
GCCGCCCGGCGGCTATCAGAGCCTGTGGGTGATCACCCGCGCTGGTGACGAGTATCGCAAGGTCAATTGGGGCGGTGTCGCCTTCGTGCCGCTGACGCGCAGCGACCAATGACCGCCGTTGTCCCTATTGGCTGGGGCGCACCGGCAAACGCAGGATGGTTCGCCAGCGCTCCTGCGGCACCCGTCCGGGGTCGGACAGGTAGATTTCGTGGTGGTGACCGTGGACTTCGTAGCCGTTACCCTCGGCAAACTTGACCATCGCGGTGATCGTTTCCGGCTCCTTGTCGTAGGCGCCCACGTGTAACATCTGGACGCACCTGCCTTCGTCGATCTCTTCCAGGCGCACCTCTTTCACGTATTCGGTCTTGCCTGTGCTCAGCAGGTGCAGGCGGGCGGCGTCGACGTCGGCCTGGCTGACGAAATCGGGCACCCGGATGAGCAGTTTCCAGTTCATGTCGGTGGACGGCTGTTCCGGGTCCCAACCCCACCACAGCCCCTCCAGCTTGCACACCACGTAGTCGTCACCCTTCGCCTTGTGCCCAAATTTGATGGTGTAGGCCACGTTATACAGCGCATTGACGTGTTGGCTGAAAAGCTCGCCGCCCGGGGCGCCGCGCCCGCTGATGGTCAGGTAATGTGCCGGTCCAGTCTCCACCAGCTTGGGGCTTTTCGGGGTGACGTACTCACTTTTGTGAACCTTCAACAGATCGAGTTTTTGTGCCGTCATGAAGCACCTCCCATTGCCACACGTGTAGGCGACGGTCCGTCCGGACCGTCCGGTTTTGTCCTCTTTCCATCAATTCTATGCACTTCTCCCCCAGGCCCAGCCGGCTGCCAGCGCCCCGGCGTAGGCCACCGCGCCGGCCAGGAAAACGAGACGGAAACCCAGGTCGAGCGCCAGCATGGGCGCCGCCACGGCGCTGAACACCGACGCGCAGCCGTTGACGGCCCACACCCACGGCAGCAGTCCCGCCGCTCGACGGTGGGTGACCGCCAGCCCCTGGGGGAAGGGCGTGCCCATCAAGAGGCCCAGCGGCAGCAGGGCCAGCCAACTGACGGCCGCCCGGGCAGGCAGGGCCAGCCCAAAGGTGGCCGCAAATAATGGCTGTAACAGCCACGGGTAGACCAGGGCCAGACCGACCAGCAATCCCAGCGACAGCCGCAGCGGCAGCCGCCCACTCAGGGTTTGGCTGCCCAGGCCGGAAGCCACCATCAGGCTGCTGAGCACGGTGGCAAAGGCGTAAGCCGGCTGGCCCAGGTAGACGATGAACTGCTGCAGCAAAGGGATCTCCACCAGCAGGAAAGCCAGGCCGGTGAAGGAAAAGTAGAGCAGATAGCGCCCGATGGGCTGCTTCCCGCTGCCCGGCCCCAATCGAGAGACGATCAAAGGCAGCAATATGAGCAGCAGCGACAGCGTCACCACCAACAGCAACAACACCACCAGCACCAGGTAACCCGTTCCGCCAAAGGGCTGCCAGGTCTTGCCCAGCCCGGCCAGAATCTGCGGCGTTTGCCGCCACTTGAAGAAGTGAAAGAAGAAAGGATGGTCGTCGGTGGCCGGGGCGACGGCATATTCGTAGCCGGCGTAAAAGCGGCCCACGTCGGCCGCCTGCAGCAGGTCGTAGAAGGTCCGGTAGTACGGCGCTCCCGGTACTATGCTGTAATAATTAACCCCCAGCGCCTCCAGCCGGCCGGGGTCGGACAGATCCGCCGGCAGGCCGGGGGTGTAAACCAGGTCGAATTGTTGCCGGCGGGCGAAATCGCGGATCTGGTTTATCTCGCTCGCCGACAACGGCTGCCGGCCGGCCAGGATCAGCGAGGTCTGCATGCTGCGCAGCGCGGCCAGGTGTTCGCCCGGCGCGGTCACGCCGGCCTGAACGATGGCCGCCCGGACGGTGGCCCACAGGCGCAGGCTCTCCGAGGGCGGTAACTGCAGCCAGCGCTCGGCCACCAGCAGGCCGCCGGGCCTGAGATGCCGCCACAGCTCGGTCACGGTCTCGACGGTGTAGCGGTAGTCCTCGCCCAGCGCGTAGGCGCCGGCGGTGACCGGCCGGAAACTGTCGGCCACCGGCATCAGGATCAGGTCGTATTGCTCGGGGTGGCGGCGCAGGTAGCTGCGGGTGTCGTCGATTTCGATGTGCATGCGCGGGTCGGCGGCGAACTGCCGCCCCCACTGCCGGACCGCAGCCGCCACGGCCGGGTTGCCGGTGACGACCGTCACCGAGCGGGCGCCCGAAAACAGCGCCGCCAGGCCGGCCAGGCCGCCGCCCGGCTCGACGATCAATACGTCCGCCTCGGGCCGCAGCTCGAAGGCCAGCGCCGGCGGCAGGTGGGCGCAGAAGTCGGCCGCCTGGGGTGGCGTGAGGCAAATGGCCGACAGGTTCTGCCCGTCGACGGTCAGCCCCAACTGTTGCGGCAGGCGGCCCTGAAAGGTGGTGCTCAGGCCGGGCGCCGAATGGATGCCCGCACTCTCGACCACGTCCACCCGCGAAAAGGCGTTCCAGCGCTGCCAGATGATGCGGCTGTCCGGGTAGAGCAGCGCCTGGCTCAACGGCTGGTAGGGGGTCAGCCGGATAGCTGCCAGCGATGGGGGATGCAGCGACAGGAGGGTAAAGGCGACGACCAGCCCGGCCCCGGGCAGGCCGGCCAGCCACGGCCGCTGCCTGCCGGCCGCCAGCACCGTCACCGCCAGCGCGCCCACGGCACCGATGGCAAACAGCATACCCGGCCCGCCCAGCAGGGCCAGGCCGGCCAGCGCCAGCGGCGGCCCGACGCCGCTGCCCAACAGGTTGGCGGCATAGATGCGCCGCGAATCCCCGGCCCACACCGTCAGGGCGCTGCCCACCGCCAGCCCGCCGAAGAAAAAAGGCACCGTAAGGACCAGGTAGTAGGCGGCCAGCCACAGCAACTGTTTTGGCTCCCAGGCGATGCGGTAGGTGTCGAAGGGGATCTGGTTAAGCAGCAAGCCGGCCGCCGGCGCCGTCAGCGTTAAGAGCAGGCCGGCCGTCCACACGGCGCGCCGGCCGCGGCGGGCGGGAAAGAGGGACAGGAAGGTGCCGCTGGCCCCGGCGCCCAGCAGCGCCAAACTGACCGCCATAAAGGCGAAGTGGTATCCCTGGGCCAGGGCAAAAATTCTGGTCAGAAGCACTTCAAAGGCCAACATGGCCGCCGATAGGCAGGCCAGGCCGGCGTAAAGGCCGGCGCCTGGCCCGTCCTGGTTGCCTGAGGCCGCTCGGGGCTTCAAGCCGCTTCCCTCCATTTAATGTGTTCGCCGGCGTGCAGCCTGCGTCGGGGAACAGCCGGAAAACGGTCGCCGAGGGGGTACGTTGTGGGCCGGAAAGGGATCTAGCTCAGCGCCGCCCGCACGTCGGCCAGCTTGCCGTAGCTGCCCAATTTGTGGCTCTTGTCGACAATGAAGTCGGCGAACTCGTCAAAGAAGACCACGCCCGGCTTACGGAAGTCAAAGTTCTCGGGATGGTCGCGGAAATACTCGCGAAATACGCGCGTCCACACCAGGCGGCAGTCGGTGTCGATGTTGATCTTGCACACACCCAACGGATAGGCGCGCACGAACTCGTCGGCGTCTACGCCCTTGGCCGATGCGTTCAGCGCGCCGCCGGCGGCATTGATGCGTTTCACCTCTTCCTGGGGCACGGACGAGGAGCCGTGCATGACCAGCGGAAAGCCGGGCAGTCGCTGCTGGATTTGCGCCACCCGGTCGATGTGCAGGCCCTGCGAGCCGGTGAACTTGTAGGCCCCG
>CAZHBM010000324.1:0-234 GCA_964529945.1 uncultured Anaerolineales bacterium
TGACGGTCGGTTACAGCGCCTTCATTTCCGAGGTTTTTCGTGCGGGCATCCAGTCCATTCCGGACGGCCAAATGGAGGCAGCGCGTTCATTGGGAATGTCCTACTGGCAATCAATGCGCTATATTATCCTGCCGCAGGCGGTACGCAACGTCCTACCCCCGCTGGGCAACGATTTTATTGCCATGCTCAAAGACTCAGCCCTGGTATCTGTGCTTGGTGTGCAGGATATCACCC
>CAZHBM010000324.1:244-4798 GCA_964529945.1 uncultured Anaerolineales bacterium
GTTAAGCGTGACGACGACATCCACACCCACCGTGTCGTTGACCGCCAGTTCGGCCAGCACCTTCCGGTTTTTCGAAACGTACAATGTTGTGGGGTTTTTGTACCTGGTAATGACCATCGGCCTGGCGTTGATGGTGCGCGGAACTGAAAAGCGCATGAGTCGCGACAGGGCAAGTTGAGCCGGCAAGCGAACCGAACAAACGCCGCTCGATAATAGAGGTAGAAGGTGATCGGCCACGGGCGCACAATAATCGTAGTGGGGCGTAATGCCTATTGGCCGATGTGTTCAATCCGACCAGCACCGGTCACTTTTTGATCCAGGCTGGGATTGCCCACATACTTTAGGCTTCCGGCGCCGCTGATGGTCACGTCCAGCGTCTTATTGACCTGCACGGTCCCCGAGCCAGCTCCGGGCAGATTCACCGTGGCTGTGTCGCTGGCGAGGCCGCGGGCGTAGTAATCACCGGCGCCGCTGACTGTGACGTCCTGATGGGCTACCTCACCGCCTATTATCTTTAATTGACCGGTGCCGCTGATCTCCACCTGCAGGTCGTTGGCGTAGACGGCACCCAACTCAGCGTTGCCGGATCCGCTGATGTTGATCTTGACCGACGAGGCGTGTACGTCCTCTACATCCATGCTGCCGTCCCCACTGATCACCATGCTGAAAGAATCGGATTGAATGTCCGGTGCCTGGATGCCGCCGACACCGGAAACAGTCAGCTTATTCAGATTCTTGGCAGTCACATAGAAACGGATGGGTAGGGTAGGCACGAGATAGGTATTAGGCTGGATACCGAGGGTTAAAGTATTGTCTTGTACTTCTACCTTCAGAAAGGGCAAGATGTTATCTTCCGCCTCGACCCGCAAGCCCTCCATTTCGCCCATCTGTATTTGGACTTCGCCCAAACCGGCCATATTGATGGCCGAGAAACTTTCAATTGGGTAAGACAGATCACTGACAGTGCCTGACCCACGGATCGTCCGGCCGGCTATGCTGCTCAACGGATTACAGGCCAGTGCCGGCAGTGCAAGGAGTAGCAGCAACGGTATCAACCTGATGTTTGCCATACGTCACCTTCCCTTTGGATGAATCAAAGCCTACCGCGGCCGTTGACAGTTCAGGCAGACTGACACGAGCAATGCCACGACTAGTCGGCATAATACACTGTGCAAGAGTGGCTGTCCAGCCAGGTGCATCGGCTAGATAATGGGTACCCAAGTGGACTCGTCAATCCCATAACGACTTGCCACCAATGAACATTGTGTATATGATTCCCAAAATGAAAATGCCACGTTAACCTAGGAAAAGTGACCCTTGCTCAAAGCGCTAATCAAATCCTTACGTCCCAAGCAATGGACTAAGAACGCGTTCATTTTTGTACCGTTGGTGTTTGACGTCAAAGTATTTCATCCTTTGCCGTTGGCACGTACCGTCTTGGGGTTCCTGATTCTATGTTTGATCTCCGGCACGGTGTACTTGATCAATGATTTGGCGGACTGTGAAAAGGATCGCCTTCACCCGACGAAGTGTAAGAGACCAATAGCCTCGGGGCAACTCTCCAAATCGGTGGCACTGGCTGCCGCAATTGCGTTGCCGTTGATCACGTTGCCACTGGCATTTTGGCTCGACACAATCTTTGGCCTGATTGTGACCGGTTATTTGGTAATGCAGATCGCGTATTCCTTCTGGTTGAAACATATTGTCATTGTGGACGTCATGACAGTAGCGGCCGGATTCGTGTTGCGGGTAGCAGCCGGCGTGCCGCTGGTGTGGGCAGAGCGTTTTTCACCCTGGTTGTACGTATTCACTACCTTGCTGGCGTTGTTCATTGCCCTGGGAAAGCGACGCCAGGAGATCGTGTTGATGAAGAGTGAGGCCCGTAACAGCCGGGCCATTTTGGACCAATACAACCTGCCGTTTCTGGATGAAATGATGGCGGTTGTGACGGCTGGCACGCTGATGACCTACTCGTTATACACTTTTTCAGCACCTAACCTGCCCCAGAATCATACAATGATGCTGACCATTCCTTTCCTCATCTATGGTATTTTTCGTTATCTTTACGTCATTCACGTACAGGGAGATGGTGGGGCGCCTGATGAGGTACTGCTATCGGATCATCCTTTACAGGCGTCGGTGGTCCTGTTTGGATTGTGTGTGATGCTGGTTCTTTATCTATCACCGCAAGGATAGGTGAACTATGAGTGACGATCGTGCCAAGCAACCTCTGTTTTCCGGGTTGGTCTACAACGAAGCCGGGGAGTTGGCCGAAACTGCATATGTGGGCGACGAACCTCAATATGTCATATTGGATGCCGGATTCCGCCGGCACGTCAGCTCCGAACAGGTAGACCGGCAGGTGTTGCGAATGATCCAGCAACAGATTGCCGCTCACGAAGATATGATTACTGAAAGTGCGATGGCTATGCTGGGCAAAGATGACCTTTTCACCAAAGCCGTGCTCGATTCATCTATTCGGAATATGGAGGAATTGGCGGCTGAAGGCATCCCTGACGACGCTCGCACCTGGCTGGGCATGATGGGATTTCGTATCACCGTTGACATTCACGGCAACGTCGTCGATATGACCGGTCTCGATGGATCAGAAGCCGAGTGATCGAAGTCCCAAACTGGGTGCCGCCCTTGGAATGGCGATTTGTGATCTTGCCTTATCGCTGGCCTCTCCGGTACAGATTTGCCTGATGAACAAAAGACACCACTCGTGACAATACAGCGTGATGCCAAGACGAATCCGCGGCATACGACTCGTCGGTTACTCCATCGGATAAAACACTCTCTCCTGTCCGCCGGTTGGCACCTGCCGACGGTTCTGGTTTTGCTCGTGGTCGGGCTCGTTTTGACCTCGGCCGCTCCTATCCCGCCGCTGCAGCTTGGCCCGCAGCAATCCGTTATCACCCTCAATCCCAAGATGGGGGTGCATACCCGCCTGACCGATGAGGTGGAACCGTTAAAGATAAAACAAACGCTGGAGATGGTGCGTTTGATGGGCGCGCCGTGGATTGTGGAGTACTTTCCATGGGCCTACATCGAGCCGTTGCCCGGCGTTTATGATTGGTCACACGCCGATCTGGTGGTAGACCACGCCAACCGGCAGGGCCTGACAGTCGTGGCCAGGTTGGGTATGGTGCCTGAATGGGCCCGTCCCCAGGACAGCGCAACTTCCTACCTGGCGGTCGACCGATTTCCCGATTTTGCCCGCTTTGTACAGGCTTTCGCCGATCACTTCGCCGGGCGAGTGGACTACATCGTCATTTGGAACGAACCCAATTTGGCGCTTGAATGGGGTTTTCAGCCGATCAGCCCGGAAGACTATGCGGTTATGCTGCGACAGTGTTACACGGCTGCCAAAACCGCTAATCCAGAGGTACAGGTATTGGCCGGTGCGCTGGCGCCCACGCTGGCGCCGCCGGGCAGCGATTGGGGCATGGACGATTTGACTTACCTGCGCCGCTTGTACGCGGCCGGTGCGCGAGATACCTTCGACGTGTTGGCCGTCCACGCCTACGGTTGGGCTTATCCGGCCGATTTTCCTCCCGACCCGGCCGTGGTTGACTTCCGCAGAACCGAATTGGTGCGTCAAGTGATGGTGGACAACGGCGATGCTGACAAGGATATTATCATCACCGAGGGTGGATGGAACGATCACCCACGTTGGACCCGGGCGGTCAAACCGGGACAGCGCATTGCCTATACACTTCAGGCTTACGAGTTGGCCGAGCAGTGGCCGTGGTGCCGGGCAGTCGCATTGTGGGCCTTCCGCTATCCGTGGCCAAGTCACAGTTACCTTGATTATTTCACCTTCGTCACCCCTGATTTCCAGCCCAAACCGATTTACCTTGAAGTGCAACGCTATGCTAGCGGCGGCGCGCCGGCAGGTGGGGATATCGATGGCGATTGAAGTGACCGATAACCGGCAGGTCGCGCGGATGTTGCCCGGCGGAGCGAGACCATGATCGCAAAACTGCGGCGTTGGTGGTGGCTGGCCGGTTTGGCTGTGGCGGTGCTGGCGCTTGGTGGGGTGTTTGGTCTCAGCAGCCGGCGCGGTGAAAGTACGTTGCAGCGCGTTCAACGGACAGGCGTTCTGCGGGTGGGCCTGGATGCGAGCTTCCCGCCGTTTGAGACGTTGGACGAGCAGGGCCGTATCATTGGTTTCGACGCCGATCTGGCGGCCGCCGTTGCGGACGGATTGGGCGCCCAACCCGAGTTCGTCAATATCGGGTTCGATGGTTTGTACGATGCATTGCAGGCCGATCTGGTTGACGTCGTGATTTCCGGTCTGCCTTATGATCCCAGGCGCACCGGCGATGTTCGTTACTCTGAACCTTATTTCGATGCCGGGCAGGTTCTGGTGGTGCGGAAGAATACCGCTCCTGAGTTGCCTGACCTGGAAGCAGTTGGGGAGTGGCTGCGGACCGGACCGGTCGCGGTGGAATGGGGCAGTGCCGGTGATATGCAGGCCCGTAAGTTGCAGGCAGAGGGTGACCTGGAAATCTCTTCCTGGCCGGACCCGCAACAGGTCCTGATGACAGT
>CAZHBM010000325.1:0-4771 GCA_964529945.1 uncultured Anaerolineales bacterium
CCGCGGAAGCGCTTATGGCTCCGGCGGGTGCGCCACCCGCCGGGAGCGGCGAGCCCACGTGCCTCGGATGATGGCGGACGTTGTTCGCGAAGGTGACTGGTTTCCAGGGAATGGCAGGGGCGCCTCGCGAGGCGCCCCTACAGCGTGCTGGACGGCGCTTGCGCCCGTGGACATTGGCCGCGGAAGCGCTTATGGCTCCGGCGGGTGCGCCACCCGCCGGGAGCGGCGAGCCATGTGTCTCGGATGATGGCGGACGCTGTTCGCGAAGGTGACTGGTTTCCGATGCTCGCCCGGGTGCGCGTCGTCGGTGAGTGTGTTATTATCTACTTTGCGGTCGTCAGTCAGGGTGGCCGCGTCAATAAACAGGAGAGATGTCATGGATCAACTCGTCAAGCTGGTTTCGCAAAAAACGGGCCTGTCGCCCGAGATGTCCGAACAGGCCGTGCGCATCGTCATCGACTATCTCAAGCAGAATTTGCCCCAACCCCTAGCCGCCCAGATCGACAACGTCATCAGCGGCAAGGGAGGGCAGGCGAGCGATATCGCCAAGGGCCTGGGTGGGTTACTGGGTTGATCGACCGGCGCACCCACAACTAAAACGACGTGGTCAAGCGACGCCCCAGGGTAGGGCGGTGCCGGCGGTATGCGACGTTGCACTTGCCGGCCGCCTGGGAGTATGCCATAATGGGATTACACCCAATACGCCCGGCAGGGCGACATGGGAACCATATGCGCGGAAGCGTACCCACGAACCGGGCACACACGAGGCCGACCTGTTCTTTCGATGATGGTCGTCCCCGCTGTCCGGTCTGGGCAAGAGGCAGCCGCCGACCTGACACCACTCTCCCAACCTCACCCTCCGACGCCGACTCCAGCCGCCATCACCTTTTTAAGCCGCTTCCCGGCTGCCTTAACCGGTTCGCACTACGGAGCGTACCGCACCCGGACACTGTCAGACAAAGGAGACTGCTATGGATCGGGAACTCAACGAGCGGAAATGGAACGACAACCCATCCGACCCGTGGCGAAGGTTGCGACGCGATTCGGGCACATCCGAAGGCGTAGAGCTGGGGTTGGGCTTCCTCATCGGCATTGGCCTGGGATTGGGTATCGGGGTCGGTGTAGGCATGGGCATCGGCATGGGCTTGGGAATCGCCGTGGGCGCCAGCGTTGATACCGCCAGCGTGGCACCGGCCTTGGATATGATGCTTCTCCCCAATCTGGGGTTGGCGTTCCAGTTGCTTCCCATGCTCTGATAACCAGCCAGGTGCCGGATATTTAGGAGGTCCTTGTGGACCAGGAGCCCAAGAGACAGAAGAACCCGCAGGACCAGTTGGGCGTCGGCATCGCCATTGGCGCCGCTTTGGGCGTGGCGATAGGTACGGCTATGGGCAACCTCGCCCTGGGCATCGCCATTGGGGTTGCCATCGGCGTGGCGGTCGGCAGCGCCCTCAGCCAGAGCCAATAAGAGACAAACCGGCATGGCCGGCCGGGTGCCGGGTGTAGCCTACGAAAATAAAGTCCCTTTCGACTCGGAAAGGGACTTTTTGCGTCATTGGGAATACAAGGGTGCCTGGCCGGCGGCTAGGGTGTCCCGCCCAACGCCGCCTGGAAAAAGGACAAAATTTGAGTCGCCGCCTCATCCGGCCGCTCGGCGTGAGGGTAGTGGCCGGCGCCCTCGACGACGTACAGCTTTCCGTTCAGGTGTTGGGCCACCCATTGGCCTTCGGCCGCTGCATCCTTGAAGTCTGGATCGGCACTGCCCATCATCACCAGCACCGGCGCCTGCACCTGGTCCAGTCGATCGCCGGCTGCCTGCTTGGAAGTGAAGGTAGTCCGCCGCAGGGCCTGCATGCGCCCCGGCTCCTTCAAATTGGCGTCCAGCGCCGCCAGGTAGTCCTCGAAATCCTCCGGTTGGGCCGAGGGATACAGGCTGCGGTAGTAGCGCCGCCAGAAGGCCCGGCCCCAAGGCCAGGTGAGCAGTGGGGTGAAAAGGACCTGCCCGATCCAGGGCGGCATGGCGTCGTGTACGAAGGCGCCGACCAGCACCAGCCCGCGAAAACGATCGGGGCCTTCGGCCGCCGCCCATACGGCGCCACCGGCGGCCGCCGAGGTAGCCACCACCAGTGCCGGGCCGGCGTCCAGGTGGTCAATCAGGGCCAGGATGTCGTCGCCGATGCCGGCCACCGAGTAATCGGGCCAGCCGGTGCTGCTTTCACCGTGGCCGCGCATATCGGTGGTCACCACCCGGTAGCCGGCGGTCACCAGTTTGGGCACCAGGAAGCGATATTCGGCCCGCACGTCGCCCAGGGAGGGCACGCACAGCACCAGCGGCCCCTGTCCCTGGTCGTCGTAGGCGATGCGTCCTTGCTGCCGCTGTAACCATTGTGTCTGCATAACCAGTCTCCTTTCGCCGTAAGCCGGAGGCCGCTGGGGCAAGCCCATCCCGCTCGGATTTTTTTCAGGTTGGCTTCAGTCGCCCACCCAACGTTCGATGGCGGCGAAAATCAACCACAGCACCACCAGCAGGGCGGCGCCTCCCAGCAGGCAAGGCACCGCGGTTACCACAGCCGACATTCCCCAGATGAGGGCGATCAAGCCGGTGCCGACCACCACCAGGGCGAACAGCACCGCCAGCAACAGCCGCCGGTCCGTCTGTTGCCGGTAACCGCGGTAATCAGTTGGAGGGCGCGGGTTTTCGGGATCCATCTACCGGCTCCTTTTCGGTCAGTTTACAGCCTGATGTTAGCACAATCGGCGCGCGTCAGCCAGTGGGCGGGACGGTCGGGTCTGTCCCAAATCTTCTGTTGGAGGCATTGGACCGAATCAGGTAGCCTTAGTATTTTATTTGTGGGTGGAAGGTCTTCCGCCCACAAATAAAATACTAAGAGGTAGAACCGGCCACCAGCTCACGCTGGGTTTTCTACCAAGAAAATGGATCACACTCGGGCCGGTCGAACAAAAAAAGCCTGCGCTGGAGGTTCTAGAACCTCCAGCGCAGGCGAGATGGTCAGCTTGCCGGCTAGATGACGATCAGCTCGCGCCGGTAAGTGGAGAAATTCTCCACGCCGTCGGCGGTCACCCGCACGCCATCCTCCCAGCGGGCGCCGTAGCGGGGCGTGTACAGGAACGAATCGACCTGGAAGGTGAAATTCTCCTGCAATTCGTAGTCCGAATTGGTCTCGATCCACGGGTGCTCGCACTCCATCAGGCCGATGCCGTGGCAGGGGCCGTACAGGATGCAGTCGCCGTAGCCGCGCTGGGTGATGAAGTCCTGGATGGTCAGCGCCACGTCACGCGCCTGGACGCCGGCGCGCAAAATGTCCATGGTCTTGTTGGCGGCATCCAGGCCGACCTGCAAGAACTTGCGCGTCTCGTCGGACATGTGTCCCAGGACGACCGGACGGCCGACGCTGGAAGAATAGCCGGACACGCGGGCGCCGATGTTCAACTGGATAATCTCGCCTTCTTCTAGCTTCTTGTAGGTCGGGCGACCGATGGCGTTGGCGCTGTTGCGGCCCGACAGGACGTATTGTGGGTGGCCTTCGTATTCGGCGCCCAGGGCGTACATGGTCGCCTGAGCGATGCCGACGATCTGAGTCTCCATCATTCCCGGCTTGATTTCCGCCAGAACTGCTTCGACTGCCTTTTCGGAGATGCGGAAGGCTTCGCGCATCAGGGCCAGCTCGTTTTCGCTTTTGACCTTGCGCATGTCAATCAGGATGTCTTCGGATCGCACAATCTCGCCGCCGGTCATCGCCTGGCGGATACCCTCGTAAATAGGAGCGTTGGTGACCGGGAAGCCGACGGTGCCCAACCGTTTGACCCCTTTGCCGCCCGAAATTTCGTCAAAGACGCTCTGGAACGTGTCCAGCTTCTTGCCCGGATACTCCGGCTCGGCCGATTCGCGGTATTCCAGGATTTGGCGGATCTGTTCGATTTTGCTCTTGCTCTCGGCGTAGGTCAGGCTTTCCGGCCCGATGAGCAGGATCGGTTCGCCTTCTACGGGGACCAGCACGCCGGCGGCCTCAAAAGCCGGCCAGTAGTCCGACAGATAACGGACGAACTGAGGCTCGGCTTCGGTGCCGGTGGTCAGAAGTGCGTCGAGCCCTCTTTCGGCCAACGTCTTCTGGATGCGCTTAATTCTGTCCACAAATTCTGACTTCGGGATTTCGGTAATCACAGTACGCTCCTGTTTGAGTAGATTTGGGTGATCCCAACACGTACGGGGTCAATGCCAGCCCCCCAAATATTAGCCTTTAACGGCGCCAAAAGTCAACCCTCGCACCAGGTATTTCTGCAACACCAGCGAGAGGATAATCACTGGCGTGATGGCCAGCAAGCTGGTGGCATACACACGCTCCCACAGGATCGTGTCCGACCCGACCATAGCAGGAATGACGACCGTCAACGGTGTGACGCGAACGCGAGAGAAGATGAAGGCCAGGATGAACTCGTTCCAGGCAAATATGAAGGTAAAGAAAGACACGGCCACCAGGCCGGGAAGGCTCAAGGGCAACACGATGCGGGTGAACACCTGCCAGCGCGTGCTGCCGTCTACGTAGGCAGCCTCCTCAATCTCGACCGGTATCTCCTGGAAAAAGCCCTGCAGCAGCCAGATGGCGTAAGGCAGGTTGAAGACCGTGTCGGCGATGATCAGGCCGGGGTATGTGTCCAGTAATTTCAATTTGTTGAAGAGCACAAATAACGGCAAAGCGATGGAAACCGGCGGCAACATCTGGATGACCAGCAACAGCAGAATAAAGTTGGC
>CAZHBM010000326.1:0-4766 GCA_964529945.1 uncultured Anaerolineales bacterium
ATTCTTTCGGGGGGCACGTTGGTGACTCCCCACGGATCGTTGAAGGCAGACCTGGGCATCGAGCGTGGCAAAATTGTGACCATAGCCCAGGATCTGCAGCAGGCCGGAGCTCGAATTGTAGACGCGACCGGTCGCCTGGTATTCCCGGGTGGCGTCGACGTCCATTGCCACTTCCCATGGCCCTCCAATACCGCTTCCTCAACCGACGACGTGTGGAGTGGAACCCGGGCCGCAATTTGCGGCGGCGTGACGACCGTCATTGACTTCGTCGTCCCGGAACTGGGCGAGACTTTGGTAGACGCGTTGGAGCGCAAGCTGGCCGAAGTGGGCAAGGGCACGTTTGCCGACTACAGCGCTCACATCGCCATCCGTGAGGCCACGGCCGAGAATCTGGCTCAAATCCGGGATTTGGTGCAACGCGGCTTTGTGAGCTTCAAAGTGTTTATGGCATACGACACCTTCCAGTTGGACGACCGCGGCCTGCTGCGCGTGATGAGCGCCGTCCGTGACGCCGGCGGTTTGATAACAGTCCACGCCGAAAATGGGCTGCTGGCCGAAAATGCAACCCAGGCGTTGGTAAATCAGGGCGCCGTCTCCTTGGATCACTACGCCGCCAGCCGGCCGGCCGTGTGCGAGCACGAAGCCATCAACCGCATCATCCGTTATGCGCAGGCGATCAACGTTCCGCTGCACATTCATCACGTCAGCACGGCCGAAGGCGCGCATTTGATCGGCCGGGCCCGCCGACAGGGGCTGCCCATTTCGGCCGAAACGTGCCCGCAGTACCTGATGTTCACCGACGACGTCTACCGCGAACCGGGCATCAAGGCCACCTATCTGGTCATCGCCCCGCCGCTGCGTAAGGAGGAGGACCGCCGGTTCCTGTGGCAGGCGTTGAAGAACGGCAGCCTGTCGGTGGTAGCCACCGACCATTGCCCCTACAGCCTGGAACAGAAACGGCAAGGCGTGGATGACTTCCGAAAAACGCCGGGCGGCACGGCCGGCGTAGAAACGCGTTGGCCGATCCTGTACACGGAGGGAGTCGTCAGGCAGCGGTTATCCGCCGAACGGCTGGCCGGCCTGTGGGCGTACAATCCGGCCCGCCTGTTCGGCCTGTTTCCTCAGAAGGGGAGCATCGCCGTCGGCAGCGACGCCGATCTCATCCTGGTCGATCCGCACCAGGAGAGCACGCTGGCGGCCAACAACCTGCATATGAACACCGATTACTCGGCCTACGAGGGCCAACAAGTGACCGGCTTTCCGGTCACAACCATCTTACGTGGACAGATTGTGGTAGATAACGGCGTGCCGGCCGACCTGCCGGCGGGCGAGGTCCTGCGACGCAACTCGCCGCCATCCGCCCTGGAAATAACCAGCCTGTGAGCATTGCCACAATTGCGGCAATTGCAAAGGAGCCATTCCAGCGTGAATACAAATCTCTCGGTCACTTTTTGCGGCGTGCAGTTCCCCAATCCATTTGTAGTCGCTTCGTCTCCGTGCACGGATTCGAAAGAAATGATCGCCCGGGCATTCGAGGCCGGCTGGGGCGGCGTGGTACTCAAGACGACTTCCACCGCCGAAACCGAAGTAGACATGGTCTACCCGATCATCAGCGGGTTCAGACAGGGTACGCGTCTTTTGGGCCTGCACAACATCGATTTGATCTCGGAAAGATGCGCCGACCTCTGGGCAGAGGATATTCGTAGCCTCAAACGCGACTATCCGGACCGGGTGGTGATCGGCAGCATCGTGGGAGACAGCAAAGCCGACTGGCAATACCTGGCCCAGGTGACGGCCCAGGCCGGAGCGGACATCATCGAATGCAGCCTGTCGTGCCCACAAGGCTCGGCCATCGAGGGGGAAGAGATCACTTTGGGCTCAATGGTCAGCCAGGATCCCCATTTGACCCAGAAAGTCGCCGGCTGGATAAAAAGTGCCGTGCCGGACACGCCCATCGTCGTCAAGTTGACCAGCGGGGTGACGGACCTGACAGCAATGGTGCACGCCGTGCAGGCCAGCGGCGCCGACGGTGTTTGCCTCATCGATTCGGTCGAGGCTGTGGCCGGGGTGGATCTGGACACACTGGAGCCAATGCCTTCGGTGCAAGGCTATAGTGCACATGGGGGATACAGTGGGCGGGCCATCAAGCCGATCGCTTTACGCTGCGTGGCCGACGCCGCTCAAGCCTCCAGCCTGCCCATCTCCGGCGTGGGCGGTGTTTACAGCTGGCGCGACGCGGTCGAATACCTGCTGTTGGGCGCCACAACCGTACAGGTATGTACCGCCGTGATGGAGATGGGCTTTGACATTGTCGGGCCGATGAAGGAAGGCTTGAGCCAGTGGTTGGCCGGCAAGGGATTTGAGAGCGTTCAGCAGGTCATCGGGTTGGCATTGCCCCGCCTGGTCGAGCACGAAAAGCTGCCCCGCGGGGTGACCGTGCGCGCCCGCATCGACCTAACCAAGTGCATCGGCTGCCGCCGGTGCTACATCGCCTGCCGCGACGGCGGCCATCAAGCCATTGAGTGGAATGCCGTCGAGAAACAGCCGCAGGTCAACGACGCGCACTGCGTTGGGTGCGGCCTGTGCCCACAGGTTTGCCCTGTGCCCAAGTGCATAGCGCTCGTGAATGCCTAGTTGTCGCGTGCAGGTACGGATCAGAAGGAGTTGCCGGCAGCCTGAACCCTGAATTGACGCTCAACGATGGCCATACAATTTATGCACAACGTCGCTTCCGGCTTGGCCTCCAGGCGGGCCGGATTGATCGGCTTACCGCAACGCTCGCAAATACCGTATAGCCCTTGCTCGGTACGCGCCAAGGCGTGCTCAATCGAGGACTGTTTCCGCTCCAGAGTCTTGACGAGGGCGACCGCCTTCTCGCGCTCCACCAAATCCGGATCTCCTTCATCCGCATCCGGGTCCACTTCGGTCTTCAGCAATTCCCGCAATCGATCCAGTTCGACCAGGATACGCTCTCGTTCACTTTTGAGGCTTTCAACCTGCTTGGCGTACTCACTATTCCCCATAGTCCCACGTTCTCCCCAGTAATGTCGCCGAATTGATAAACACGAAGACTGCAACGGCCGACTATCGGTCGCCAACTGTGAATCAGGTGACGAGCCAAAATTTTGTGGCAGTTTATACCATATTTTTCCTGGCGCGTCAAGAGCCATCCGCTCGTCAAGCCCTTTCTCAAAGTTCAACCGTTGGAGACACACTACCCCGCTCGTTCGCCCGCCCCCAATTTGGGCTGCCGATCATCTCGCCAATAGAACAAACGGGCGAATGAACCTCGACATTTTCATCGTCTATGCTATAATATAGCCATGGAAAACGACCGCCCAATTTCACCACACTTGCAGTCGCAAGAAACCCAAATCGACACCAGTCTTCGCCCGCGAACGTGGAGCGAATACGTTGGGCAGGCAACAGTCAAAGAAACCATTCAGATCCTCATCGAGGCAGCCCGTGCTCGTGAAGAAGCGTTGGATCACATCCTGGTATACGGGCCACCAGGCCTGGGGAAGACAACGCTGGCCCATATCATTGCCGCCGAGATGGGTGTCAGCCTCAAAATCACCTCCGGACCGGCTATCGAGCGGGCCGGGGATTTGGCTGCAATTCTCACCAATCTGCGCAAAGGCGACGTGCTGTTTATTGACGAATTGCACCGCCTCAGCCGGGCGGTCGAAGAAGTCCTTTACCCGGCAATGGAAGACTTCGCGCTCGACCTCGTGATCGGCAAGGGTCCGAGCGCCCGCAATATTCGGCTTCAACTACCGCACTTCACCATTTTGGGGGCAACCACGCGGCTGGCGCTGATCGCTTCCCCGCTGAGAGACCGTTTTGGAGCCGTCTTCCGCCTCAATTTCTATACCCAGGAAGAACTGGAGCAGATCGTTCTGCGCTCGACCCGATTGCTGAGCACTGATATCGACACCGCAGGCGCCGAGGAGATCGCGGCCCGCTCGCGGGGTACCGCCAGGATTGCCAATCGTCTGCTCAAACGCGTTCGAGATTTCGCCCAGGTAAGGGCGGACGGGGCCATTACCCGCACGGTGGCGCAAGACGCACTGGCACTGCTGGACGTAGACGCGCTGGGCCTGGACGACCTAGACCGCAAAGTGTTGTTTACCATCATAGAAAAGTTTGAAGGCGGACCGGTCGGCCTGGAGACGATTGCGGCCAGCTTGAGCGAGGAAGGCAACACCATTATGGATGTGGTGGAACCCTACCTGCTGCAACTGGGATTCCTCGACCGGACACCGCGCGGGCGGGTGGCGACGCGGCGGGCTTACGATCATTTAGGGCTGGAATATCCGGAATCAGAGGGACCTAAACAGGTATCACTTTTCTGAGGTTGGGAATATCTGTTATGGACTTGCAGGGATTGGGACGTTTTCTCCTGGTAATCGGTGCCACCATCGCTTTGCTGGGTCTTTTATTATGGCTTGGAAGTCGCTTTTTGCCCTGGTTGGGCAGACTGCCGGGCGATATCCAGATTCGCGGCCAGAATGTCTCGTGTTTCTTCCCACTGGCGACATCCATACTACTCAGTATCATTCTCACGCTGCTGCTGAACGTGATCGTGCGCCTGCTAAAATAGGGGCTGGCAAGAGAAGAGACATGAAAAAGCGGTCCCCTTTGTTCCTAGGGGACCGCTCTTTTGTTGCCACTCTCGCACAGGAGAGGAAATTACATCATACCGCCCATGCCGCCCATACCGGGACCACCGGCCGGAGCTGGGGGTTCCTTCTCAGGGATGTCGG
>CAZHBM010000327.1:0-4760 GCA_964529945.1 uncultured Anaerolineales bacterium
GATAGGATCGGTAAATGAAGCCCATCGCCAGTCCAGACTCAAGTGAAAAGGACCCATCCCCTTGCCGGCAACCCGGTGCCGGAGAACCACCTGCCGCACAAGACCGCAGTTGCCGTCTGCCGGCCTGGACCAAGGGCCGGTGCCCGAACTGTGGCTACGAAGCGGCGGACATCGACCCCGACGGCATACTGTGGTGTCCGGCCTGCAATTACTCCAAAAAAGCCGTTTACACCTGATAGCGGGTTGCGCCTGAGGCGTGTCCTCAGCCAGCCGCAGGTAATCTCCTGCTACTTCCTGTGCCCGACTTTTTGCCGCGCAGGCACCCGCTAGCGCCCCTGGCGGTATACAATGCGGCGCTGTGTCACCAGGCTGACCAACGCCTCCAAAAGCGTGATCGAGAGAGCGACTGCCAGGTCGATGGCCGCCGTGACCGAAAAAGCGTAGATCAGGAATCCGACGACCTGACGGATGAAGCCTTCCGTGCCGGCGTCGATTTGCGGGTTCCAGCCGGTGGCCACAACGACCCCAACCAGCAAGGCCAGGAAGATGAGGACCGGCTTCCAGGGTTGCCGGTCGACGGGGCTGGGCAACATACGGTTGGCGATGGCAAACAGCAGGTAGACCCACAGCCAGAAATCAGCCATATGCAACGATTGGGCGGCCGCCTGGCCGATGGAAACCCATTCCCCGCTCAAGATAGTACGACCCAGGGATTCCAGTTGCAGGTGGGCGCCGATGAGCACGACTACGGCGCTACCGGCCAACAGCGGAGCCAGGCCGATCAGACTCCCACGGATCGGATCCGTCCGTTCCACTTCGACCGACCCCAGGTAGACCGCGTGGTCGCGGTTGATATTGGGCCATAGGGTAATGCGTCCGGTGCGGACGAACAGGAGCTTGGCCATCAGCCAGTGACTCATTTCGTGGACCAGGATGCCCGGGAAAAAAATGAGGAAAAACACCCACAGCGCAATGCCCTGATGACCCGTCAGCAGGAAGACCAATCCCTGGAGATGCATCTGGGTCCAATATCGCAATCCCAGCATCACCAGGAATGAAAGCACCAGCCAGGTCAGGGGTATCCAGATATCCAAGAATCGTCTCTCTGCGTGCGGCAACTGTGTCTCGGGCCTACTCTTGAGGGGACCGAGCAGGCCCGAGAGAGGACGTCAAACAGGCAGCAAGGGTCGCGTAGCAAGCCGGCCGGATGGTAAAAGGATTAGCCTACAAATGCTTTGACCAGGGGCGCGAAGTTGTCGGCCTTCAGGCTGGCACCGCCAACCAGGGCGCCGTCGATTTCGGATTGACCGGCGAAATCAGCCACGTTGTCGGGCTTGACGCTGCCGCCGTATTGTATGCGCACCGCCTGGGCGACCGTCTCGTCGTACAGATCGGCCAGGACGCCGCGTATGCTGGTGCTGATGATGGTGTTGACCTCGGCCGGCACTGCGGCTACGCCGGTGCCTATGGCCCAAATGGGTTCGTAGGCGACGATGAACTTGGCTGCGTCCTGGGCGCTGATGCCCGCAAAGGCCCCCTTGATCTGATTGCCAACCCAGGCGGCGGTTTGGCCGGCTTTGTTCTGCTCCAGGTTTTCACCGACGCAGATGATCGGGATCAGGCCGTGAGCCATGGCGGCCTTGGCTTTCTTGTTCACCCCTTCGTCGGTCTCACCAAAATATTGGCGCCTCTCCGAGTGGCCCAGGATGACGTATTGGCACAATTCGGCCAACATGAGCGGGGAGATTTCTCCGGTGAAAGCTCCTTGTTCCTCGAAGTACATATTTTGGGCGCCGAGCCCGATCTTGGCCGGCCCGATGGCGTCGCGGACGGCAGAGATGGCCGTGAACGGCGGGCACAACACGACCTCCACGCCCGACACATCCATTACCGCTTTGCGCACCGATCGAGTCAGCTCGACCGCTTCGGCGACGGTTTTGTGCATTTTCCAGTTTCCCGCAACGATAGGCGTTCGCATAATCAACACTCCTTCAAGGATTGTGAAATCTCCGCCAATCTTACCATATCCGCCGGAGCAAGGCAACGTCAGCCCGGGCGCAGGGTGTGTCTCGTGTCTTGGTAGATGTCCACGGGACTCGCGGCTATTTCATTTTCTAGTTTTCATTCGTTGTGGCTGGAAGATTCTCCAGCCACAACGAATGAAAAGAACTGCCCGATTCTAAACACTTCTAATAGCATTGTGTAAGAGGTCCCTCACGCACCTATTTCGCCGGCAACTTTAGTCCAGCCCAATTCCTCCTGGAATAAATGGGGACACACCCACGGGCGAATGCTCACGCCGGCGGCGGTTGCCGTGGCATCAGTCGTTATTCTCACAAAAACGCAGCAGCCGCCGGGTGCAGCGGCAACCCGGCGGCTGAAGTGCGTGACTATGTCGCGCAGAACTGCCTTGGATCAGGGAAACAGGCCACGGAGACCTAACGTGGTCGCCACGCGGTCCATGGCCAGCATATAGGCGCCCAGCCGGAGCGGGACTTTCCGGTCCTGGCTGTAGGTCCAGACTTGATCGAAGCAACGGACGAGGATTGACCTCAGTTTCCTGTTGACGTTGGTTTCCGACCAATAGAAACGTTGCAGACCCTGGACCCATTCCAGGTAGCTTACAACCACGCCGCCGGCATTGGCGACGATGTCGGGGACGATCAGAACGTTCTTTGCCCGCAGTATGTCGTCCGCTTCGCGGGATACGGGGCCGTTGGCAGCTTCGACAATGGACCTGGCGCGGACAGAGGCGGCGTTACCTCGATGAATCTGGTGCTCCAGCGCCGCCGGAATCAGGACGTCTACGTCCAGTTCGAGCAACGCTTCATTGCTGATAGGCTCCACGTTGGGGGCACTGTAGCCCTGGAGCAGGTGCAGCGGATAGGATTGGACGTAGCGGTTGACGTCGACTATGTCCAACCCGGCCGGGGCATAGAGCCCTCCACTGACGTCGCTGACGGCAATCACCTTCGCGCCCAGATCGTGCAGGAAGGTGGCGGCGACCGCGCCGACGTTACCGTAACCTTGAATCGCCACCGTCGTATCGGCCGGGCGTTTGCCCAGGCGCGACAGAAGCTCGGTGACGACCATAACGACCCCGCGGCCGGTGGCTTCGTTGCGGCCGAGGGATCCGCCCAGGGCAATGGGTTTACCGGTGACAATCTCAAGGACTGACTCGCCGCTGAGCACACAGGCCGTGTCGGCCATCCAGGCCATTACCTGGGGATTGGTATTGACGTCGGGGGCCGGGATATCCTTCTTGGGGCCCAGTATCGGCATAATCATCGACGTGAAGCGCCGTGTCAGGCGGCAGAGCTCGCCCTGACTCAGTTGGCCGGGATCACATTGGATGCCGCCCTTGGCACCGCCATAGGGGATGTTTACCACGGCGCATTTCCAGGTCATGAGGGCCGCAAGGGCGCGGGCCTCGTCCAGGTCTACGTTGGGATGGTAGCGCATGCCGCCCTTGCACGGGCCCAAAACGCTCGAATATTGGACGCGGTAGCCGGAAAAAACCTCGACATTGCCGGTATCCATCTGCACCGGGACCGATACTGTCAGTTCTCTTTCAGGCCGGCTGAGAATCGCCTCGGTGCCCGGATCAAGCCCCAGGAGTCCGGCCACCTCACTTATTTGGGTCTGAACGGTGTTCCACAACCCATTCCTCGATGGCCTGGCGACCGTGAACTCCGGCTGAACGGGTGCCAGGACGTGTGTTGTTTGTTGATCCATTTTCGGGTGACTCCATAGATAAAAAAACTGTATGCCTGGGAATGTTAGCTCAGGCCTCGCGTTGCCACAATTTGATGGGACGGTACTGGTTGGACGTCAACAGGGCACCGTAGCCAATCCGATCGTTGACGTCCGCGTTGTCGACCAACTGCACATCAAGTACGTGTCTGAGGTGCGGTAAGCCCAGGCGGCGCCCCCACTCGGCTGCCAGCGCCCGGTCGAGCGCGGCTGCCAGGGAGCGCAGCGCGTTGGTCTTTCGCCCGGCCCAAACGACCAGGTGAATACTGGGAGCCGGATTCACCTGGCCAAAACACGTGTCCTCCGGCGTTGCTTCGTAATCGTAATAGTAGACAACGCCGATGTTATCGTCGAGAGCCGCCAGGTACTCGGCGATTTCGCGCGACAGTGCGTAGCAGGCTGCGGCCCGGGCGATGTGATGACCCGACCGAACGGCCTCCAGAACCGCATCGACGTGTGCTACTTGAATTTTTGACCCGCAGTAGGCCAAAGCGTTGGAAACCATTTGGCGCGCGGCTGTCGTCGCATCGGGCAGTTGCAGCGATGGCGGGACGCATTCCTGCTCCTTGACGGCCGCGGACATTTGCACGGCTTGTTCTGACATAGTGACCTCCTCAGTTGCCGGTCGTAGACCGGCTGCCGTAGGTTGGATGGACTGAGAAGATGATATCAGAAAAGCCGTGATAGATTCATAAAAAAGAGGGCCGGTTATATGAAAAAATCATGAAAAACGGGGTGATACGTACCACAAAGCACTTGTGGTCACTCCGGTGCGGCGACCGCAGGTGAGTGGCCGGTGATCACTGGTCCGGGCACGAAAGCATATAGCCGGTGCCGGGGGAGGTTAGAATATACTCGGGGTTAGCGGGATCCTGCTCCAATTTTCGACGCAAGTACCGGACGTAGGCCCGCAAATAATCAACGTCGTCTCGATACTCGGGACCCCATACGCTGGTGAGCAGTTCTTGGTGGGTGACCACGCGGTTCAAATTCTGGGCCAACTGGCA
>CAZHBM010000328.1:0-4721 GCA_964529945.1 uncultured Anaerolineales bacterium
CATCATCAGGCGGCCCTGATCTTGTGCCCAGGACCAGCCCAGGTCTCCGATGGGGGCGACGTAGACGAAGCCCACTTTAAGCGGTTCCGTCATCGCTGCTTCGGTGGCCGGTGCAGGCGCTTCAGTTGCCTCGGTAGCCGCCGGAGCGGGCGCTTCGGTTGCCGCCGGGGCCTCTGTCGGGGCTGCTTCCGGCGCCTGGGTAGCAGTCGGTGCGCCACATTGAGCGGCCACCAGGCTAAGCGCGACGAGCAGAACCAGTGGAATCCACAGCTTCTTGATAGACATTACCTTCTTCCTCCTTTTACAACTTCCTCAGTTGTAGCGAGAATTGTCAATTGGAATGGAGATTGTCTCTTCAATCCATACTCCCATACACGTAGCCGGGCAGGGAGTAGACAAACGAATCGACTGAAGCCGGTTTCGGTGGCGGGTAAGCATCACCTCCCTTAGGAACTTTTAGACGATACGTTCACATCTTCGGGAATCTTAATCGCTGCATTGCGTAAAAAGCATCCGGTGCTGTGCTGCCTTGACCCATCTGCGAACAGGTCAAGGCAAAACGGCACGCGTAGCTGCTAGTCAACGAACAGGGGGACCAGCTGAAATTTGTCGACGTCGACCAGCCCCTTGTCGGTCAGCTTCAATGAAGGGATGACAGGCAGTGCCATGAAGCTGAGTGTCATAAACGGATTGTGTAGCGAGGCCCCCAAATGCCGGGTGGCGGACAGGACCTCGTCCAACTGCCGGCGCACCGCCTCGATCGGCTCTTCGCTCATCAAGCCGGCAATCGGCAGTGGCAGTTGAGCCAGCACGTTGTCTCCGTAGGCGACGGTCATGCCGCCGCGCGTGGCGACCGTCGCCTGAACGGCGGTCATCATACTCTCGTCGTCGGCGCCGGCCACGACGATGTTGTGGTGGTCGTGGGCGACGGTGCTGGCGATGGCCCCCTGGCGCAGGCCAAGGCCGTGAATGAAGCCCAGGCCGACATTACCGGTGGCCAGGTGGCGTTCGATGACGGCCATTTTCAATATGTCGTTCTCGACGTCGGGCATCACCCACCCGTCGCGGACCGGCAGCTCTCTGACAAGGTGTTGGGTGACAATTTGCTCCGGGATGACCCCAATGACGCGTGTTTTGCGGCCACGGGCCTCCACGCGCAGGTTCAGATTGATCCAATCGACGTTGATCGTACTGCGCAACACCGGCGGGCGGCGAAGCCTTTCCCAAGGAATAACGTCGCCGTTTTTGGCCACCATTTTGCCGCCGCGAAAGACCATGTCCGCCCGCGGGGCCTGCAAATCGGAGAAGACCATCAGGTCCGCCCGCCGGGCGGGCGCAATGGCTCCCCGGTCGTGCAGGTGGAAGTATTCGCTGGGATTGAGCGTGGCCAAACGGATGGCGGTGACGGGATCGATCCCTTGGGCAATGGCGGTGCGGACCATAAAATCTATGTGGCCTTCGTCCAGCAAGTCGGCCGGCACCCGGTCGTCGGTGCAGAAACACAGCCGGCGGCTGGTATGTTCGTTGACCAGCGGCAGCAGGGTCTTAAGATTGCGGGCCGTGGTCGCCTCGCGCAGGAAGATGAACATGCCCAGTTCGAGTTTCTCCATGGCCTCTTCGACCGTGGTACATTCGTGGTCGGAGCCGATATTGGCGGCCACGTAGGCCATAAGCCCTTTGCCGGTCAGGCCGGGCGCGTGCCCGTCTTTGACGTAACCCTCGAAGGCACGCAATTTGTCCAGCACTTCCGGAACCCCGTTGACCACACCGGGGAAATTCATCATCTCTCCCAGCCCCAACACGTAGGGCTCATGTTGCAGGGCCTGCAGATCGTACCAGTACAGGGCAGCGCCGGTGGTTTCCATGTCGGTCGAGGGCACGCAGGACGGCGCCATAATGTAGACGCTGAGCGGGTTGTATTTGGCCATGTCCAGCATGTAGCGGATGCCATCCAACCCGAGAACGTTGGCGATTTCGTGTGGATCTGCGACTACCGTGGTCGTGCCGTGCGGCACGACCGCCCGGGCGAACTCGTTGGGCGGCACCATGGCGCTTTCTATGTGGACGTGGGCGTCAATCAAGCCCGGACACACGTAGCGACCTTCAAGATCTATCGTTTCGTGTGCCTCGTAATCACCCAAACCAACGATGCGCGATTCAAGAACGGCTATGTGGGTCTGCTGTATCTCACCGGTAAAGACGTTTACGACTTGGGCATTCTTGAGCAAGAGATCGGCCGGCGCGTCGCCGCGCGCAACTCTGGTGAGTTCAGCCAGTTCCATTCTTTCCGCCTTTCTGGGGCCCGGCGCCCCGGATGGGGTGCAAAAAAGGCACGAGGAACGGCAACTATAGGGAACGACCTCATTATAGACTGAGGTAGAGCAGCGGTCAAAATATGATTCAAATAATGGTGCCCCGTTATGCGGAGCCTACAGCGGGCGCCGCAGGTACTTGCCGCGCTCCAGAAAGCCAACGTACTGCCCATCGCGAACGATGACGTCGCCCCGGCTGAGCACAATCTTCGGCCAACCGGTGACCTGCCAACCTTCGTAGGGGGTGTAGTCGCAGTTTTCGTGCAGCATACTCGAAGAAATGGTTACCGCCTGTTGTGGATCCCAAAGGACGATGTCGGCATCGCTGCCGGGTGCGATGGCGCCTTTGCGCGGATAGAGCCCATAGCGCCTGGCGGCGGCGGTGCTGGTGAATAGCACGAACTGGTTGAGGGTCAGCCGGCCTTTGTTGACTCCAAAATGATACAGCAGGGACAGCCGGGCCTCAATGCCGGGGGCGCCGCCGGGAATCTGGTTGAACGGTGGTGGCTGGCTGCACCACTCGGGTTCAGGCAGCATGTCCACGCTGCCCTCGGGCGTGCGGCGAAACTCGGGCGTGCGCCGCTGGCCGCGTTTTTGGGCCAGGGTAAACGGGCAGTGGTCGGTGACCACGAAGTCGAGCTGGTTATTGTGTAGCTTCTGCCATAGCTCCTGGCCGTCCTGCCTGGGGCGCAAGGGCGGGGCCATCACGTACTTGGCCGGCTCGAACCCGGGTTGATCGTAGAGGACGTCGGTCAGCAGCAGGTGCTGGGTACACACTTCGCCGGTCACCGGTTGGCCGCGGCGGCGGAAGGTGTCGATAGTCGCCGCCCCCTGGGCCGTGCTGACGTGCACGATGTGCATCGGCACGCCGACGACCTCGGCCAGGGTTAAGGCACGCTGCGTGGCTTCGACTTCGGCGATGGCCGGCCGGGTGGTGGGATGCCAGCGCGGTTCGGTTTGGCCGGCGGCCAGCCGTTTTTCGACCAGGTGGCCGATGACGTAATGGTTTTCGGCGTGGACGATGGGCAACCCGCCGTGCTGTTTCAGGGCCTCCAGGGCGATCAACATTTCGGGTTCGGTCAGCCGGATGCCATCGTAGGCCATGTAGATTTTGAAGCTCGGCATGCCAGCCTTGATGGCCGAG
The DNA here is from genome assembly GCA_964529945.1 of uncultured Anaerolineales bacterium. Classification (GTDB taxonomy): domain Bacteria; phylum Chloroflexota; class Anaerolineae; order 4572-78; family NAK82; genus CAZHBM01. The sequence goes on from CAZHBM010000328.1 coordinate 3,457, forward strand.
CGCACCTCGCTCAGGCTTTCGTCGTCGACGCGGTTGAAGGCCATGTGAAAGCCATAGTCGATCACCGAGCGGGCCTCGGCCTGCGCCTGGCGTTCGGCGAACGCCTGCATCCAGGTCTGGTGCGGACGGGCCTCCACAAAGTCGAGAACACAGGTGGTCCCCCCGCAGGCGGCGGCCACGGTGCCGGTCAACCAGTCATCGCTGGAGACGACCTGGTGGGGACCCTGAGGGTACTCGAGGTGGACGTGGGGATCGATCCCGCCCGGCATCACCAACAGGCCGGTGGCGTCCAGGTATTCCGAACCGGACAGCTCCCGGCCGACGGCACTGATCTGGCCGCCCGCTATGGCGACGTCGGCGTCGAAAGTGTTGTCGGCAGTGACCACCGTACCGTTTTTGATAACCAGGTCGGCCCTGACTTCTGACATTTATCGCTTACCTTTCAGACCACACGTCGTCGTGTGGAGATGCCTGTTGCAGCGCGGGAAGATCGGATCAATGATCGGTTGAATCAAGCCGATCAAGGCCGATCTATCAGTCGATGTCTGCCAGGAAGTTCTCGAGACGATCCATCGCCTCCTCGATCTGGGCCATGCTGGTGGCGTAGGAGAGGCGCATGTGGGCGTCGTTGCCGAAGGCAATGCCCGGCACGGCGGCCACCTCGACCTGCTCCAGCAACTGGCCACAAAAAGTCATTGAGCCGTCGATGGGCGCCTGGCCGCGATAGCTGCGGCCGAAATAGGACTCGATGCGCGGAAAGGCGTAGAACGCGCCGCGCGGTTCGGGGCAGGTGATGCCCGGCAGCGAGCGCAGGCGGTCGATCATGTAACGGCGCCGGCGGTCGAACTCCTGGCGCATCACCTCGACCTGAGACTGGTCGCCGGCCAGGGCCTCCAGGGCCGCCTTCTGGGCGATCGAGTTGATGTTGCTCGTCGTCTGGCTCTGGAGCTTGTTGGCCGCGGCGATGACTTCAGCCGGGCCGACGGCGCAGCCGACCCGCCAGCCGGTCATGGCGTAGGTCTTGGACAAGGCGTTGACGATGATGGTCAGGTCGTAGATTCCGGGCACCTGCGAAACGATGCTGCTGAAATCGACATCGTAGACCAGGGCGTCGTATACCTCGTCCGAGAGTACGGGGACCTGCCGCTCGACCAGCACCCGGGCCAGGGCCGCCAGTTCGCCGGCCGAATAGACGCTTCCGGTTGGGTTGGAAGGAGAGTTGAGAATGAACAGCCGCGTGCGGCCGGTGATGGCGCCATCCAACA
>CAZHBM010000329.1:0-4718 GCA_964529945.1 uncultured Anaerolineales bacterium
GCACGGGAGTTGTGGAAAGACGATTTGCGGCTGAGGATGAATCGACGTTAACCCTGTCGATGGAGGCTGCACGCGAAGCGCTGGAAGTGGCTCGGATCACCCCGAGCCAGATCGATTTGATTATTGTAGCCACCGCCACACCCGAACACATCTTTCCGTCCACCGCCTGCCTGGTACAGGACGGGCTCGGAGCTCTCAACGCCGGCGCATATGACTTGAGCGCCGGCTGCTCAGGTTTCATTTATGGGCTGTCGATGGCAGCCGATTCCATCCGTGCCGGGAGCAGTCAAAATGTTCTGGTAATCGGCGCTGAGACGATGTCGCGGATTATCAATTGGGAGGACAGGGGCACTTGTGTCCTGTTTGGGGATGGCGCCGGTGCAGTGGTTGTCAGCGGCAGCGAAATCCCAGGTGGTGTTTTGTCCTCGGTGTTGGGCTCCGACGGCTCGGGGGGCGATTACCTTATCGTTCCGGCCGGCGGGAGCCGCCTGCCTGCCAGTCCCGAAACGGTCGAAAAAAAGCTACATACCCTTCAGATGAATGGTCGTGAAGTTTACAAATTCGCCACGCGAATTATGGACCGTGCCACCCGCGAAGCCTGCGCAAGAGCAGACGTCGCCTTGCAAGATATCGACCTGATCGTGCCTCATCAGGCCAACGACCGTATCATCCGGACAGCCGCTAAGACTTTAGGCGTTCCAAAGGACCTTTTCGTTGTCAATTTGGATCGTTACGGCAATACGTCGGCTGCCAGCGTCCCCATCGCCCTATGTGAGGCCTTGCAGGCCGGACGAATAGAACGTGGAGATCACGTCGCACTGGTAGGTTTTGGCGCCGGCCTCACGTGGGGAGCATCCGTCATTCAGTGGCAAACCCCGCTGTCGGCCAAAGCTCCCTCCTTCTGGCTACGAGTCTTCCACTGGTTGTATTACCGCTGGGCACGCCTGCATTCCGGATGGCTACGCCTGCGGCGCCAAATGCAGGAGCCATTCACCAAGGAATCAGACTGACCAGCATTCAATCAGCTGCTTAAAACAAAAATCCTAACAAAGGTTAAGAATAAGGGGTATTGGCCACAACCGCCAATACCCCTCGTTTTATCCACTGGCTGGAGTGGGTCAGGTGCCGCGTGTGAACAGCGCCACAGTCTCGATGTGGTAAGTCTGTGGGAACATATCCAGCGGCTGTACCTGCTTCAAGTCATATCCTTGGGCGGTCAAGGTGCGCGCGTCACGGGCCAGGGCAGCCGGGTCACAGGCCACGTATACCAGCTTTCTGGGTTTCAGCACCAACAATTGCTGCAAAACCTGGCTACCGCAACCCGCTCGTGGCGGGTCGACGATCACGCTATCCACCGGCGTGGAGATATTCTGCAGAGCGGCGTCGACCTGATCACAAATGACCTCGACGTTGTCTACCCCTGCCTGGGAGACGTTAAACTGGGCATCCGTGGCTGCCGGTGCATAGGCTTCTACCGCTATCACGTGGGCCGCCCTATCTGCCAATGCCAGCGAGAAGAGACCCACCCCGGCATACAGCTCCAACAGATTTTCGTACGGGTGCGGATCGACGTATTCGGTAACCACGTCTACCAACGCTTGTGCCCCAATCGTGTTGATTTGAAAGAAGCTGCCCGCCGAAATCCGGTAGTCGCGCCCGGCCACTCGCTCGACGAGCGAGTCTCTGCCGGCCAGCGTCAGCCAACTGCCGTCCGGAAAAAGCAGTACACACGACACCGGCAAATCTACCTCAGCTTCGAAGGCCTCCTCTTCGGAGGTTTCCAGGATCACCAATTGTCCACCGGTTGACAGAGAGGCGCGCAAACCAACACGTCCGAAATCTTCAGGGGCGACGTCAATGATTTCCATCAGCTCTGCGACCAGTGGATGCATCAAGGGACAGGTATCCAGCGCGTAGACGGAGTCGCCGGTGGCGGCTATGTAGCCCAGGCCTTGGGGTGATGGGTGTAATTGGACGTGATTCCGGTACTCCCATTCCGGGCCCACAGACAGGGTCGCACCAACGGGTGGGTTGTCCATCCCGCCCAGCCTGACCAGTTGATCGCTGACCACCGCCTGTTTGTTAGCCAGCTGGGCCGAGTATTGTAGGTGCTGCCAATGACAACCGCCACACTTGTCGGGGCCAAAATGAGGGCAAGGGGCCACCTGACGAACAGGCGATGGTTCGATCACTCGCACCAATCGAGCGCGACTCCAACCCGTTTTTTCCGTTTCCACCTCGGCCTCAACGATGTCTCCCGGCGCAGTATAGGCGACGAAGACGACTTTACCGTCGTGGTGTCCCAAGCCCACACCACCGTGGGCCATCTTTTCGATCTCAATCGTAAATCGTGCCGACATAGTCTTCGCTCAATTCCTCTCTGCCGAGTTAGCATCAAGCAGGCACACTGCTGTGATGGGTCAGTCAGGGCGCGCACGTTACCGCCGTCAGGTCATAGACCGTCGCACCGGTTATTTCCACCGGCATCATCTCCCCTACCGTCAGCGGCGCATTGACCAGAACGTAGCCGTCGATCTCGGGAGCGTCCCGGTAAGAACGTGCAACCGAAATCCCATCGCCTGTGCCTTCTACCAGGACGTCCAGGCACCGCCCTACTTGAGCCTGGTTGCTGGACAGGCTTATCGCCTGTTGAAGTTCCATGGCGGTTTCAAAACGGGCTGTTTTCTCTTCTTCCGATACCTGGTCCGGTAGATCGAAGGCAGGCGTGCCCGGCTCTCGAGAATACGGAAAGACCCCAACCCGATCAAATCGTACCGTGCGCATAAAGTCCAACAATCCCTCAAACTCCTTTTCCGTCTCGCCCGGATAACCGACAATGAAGGTAGTACGTAAGGCTATGTCAGGCACCGCCTGGCGCAGTTTTTCGATCCAACCCACCAGTTTGTCCACCTGAGATGGGCGTCGCATGCGGCGCAAAGTAGCCGGATGCCCGTGCTGCAACGGCATATCCAGGTAATGACATAGCTGTCGATAGCGGGACATGATTTCGATCAACGAATCATCTAACTGGCCCGGATAGGTATATAGGAGACGTAACCAGGATGAATCAGGGATAATCTGCACCAGGTCCAGTAGTAGATCGCGCAGTCCGTGCTTTTCTCCCCGATCGCGCCCATAGGCAGTTGTGTCCTGCGCCACAAGGATCAGCTCCCGGGTTCCGGCAGCCACTAACGCCTGGGCTTCCTGAAGAATGAGAGGCTTGGGCCGGCTACGAGCCGGGCCTTTGATACTGGGAATGGCACAGAAAGCACAGTCTGCTGAACAGCCATCACCAATCTTAAGGTAAGCCGAAGCCCGCGGACCTGCATCCGAGCGCCGCAATGGGACCTCTTCCGGCGGGACACACCCTGCCTGGGGACGATGCAATAGCGGCGCCGCTTGTCCTCGGTCGGCCATGTTTTCCAGAAACAGCCCGATGTCGGGCCAACTGCGTATGCCGATAATGCCATCCAATCCCGGAACCAGGTCGGCCAACTCGCCACCCAGCCGTTCGGCCAGGCAACCGGCGGCAACGATCTTCTGTCCTCTGCGTCTACCCAACGACAATTGCCGCAAGGTGTCCACCGCTTCCTGTTTGGCGGCCTCCAGAAAACCGCAGGTATTGACGATAATGTAATCGGCTTCTTCGGCATCGGCAGCTGGTCGCATATGTTTATCGATCAACACCTCGGCCATGCCCTCCGAATCGACCAGATTCTTCGGACAGCCAAGAGTCAAAAGGTAGAACTTGGGATTCTTCTTCTGTTTGCTCATCGTCTCATAAACACCAAATACATTCCTTCTATCCTCACTCATAGCAACGTTATAGTATTACACGTCTTGCAGAGTCCGTCAATTGGTGCCTTCGGCCTTCGGACGGGATGTGTCGGATTGTCCTGTTACCCAACACAAAAGCGGGAGAGCCATTCAGCTCCCCCGCCGATCAAGACGTTTTGCGTGCTACATCTTCACCAGACCTGTGACGGTGGTGCAAGCATCAGGTTTGTTTGCGCGTCACTCGCCAGACGGCCCCGGCTGCCAATAGCAGCAGCAGGCCCATTGTGATCAGATATTGTGCATCTTGCCACCAGAAGGTAGGTGATTCACCCGTAACCGGCATGCTCAACATTGTCACATCGACGCCGGCCGGGACAGGCCCGTACAACTCGACGCTGTCCACGTCGTATGCCCCCTCGCCGGCATCGGCCCATTTCTTCCAGGCACGGATGAACACGGTCATCTTGCTGCTTTCCGCCTTTACCGTCGTCGTATAGGCGTCAATCCGGTAGTCGGGCGCGCCGCGCAATTGCTCATCCCACGGTAATTCAATCCAGTCCTCAACCGCTTTCCAATTCTGACCGCCACTCGGGTCGAAACCAATCTGCATCCGGTAACCGAAATCGGTGTGTTTGACGTCGCCGGCCCCGGTGCGCACCAGGCCACGCACCGAAAACGTGTATTCGTCACCGGGCACAACGTAAGTTGTCTGGTAGATGCCGGCATAGCGGTCCGGCAGCTCCGCATCCTTGATGCGGATGATCTGTGTCTGGTCCCCCTCTTCGTAGACCCACGGCCAGTCATCGGGGTGGTAGCTTACGTAGGCGCTGCTGTTGTTAAAATTGTCCCACCCAATGGCAACGCCGTTGTCCTGAAAACCTAAATCGAAATCGGGGTTGCGCAACAAGTTCCCATCACGGCCCGACGGTAGGCTGTTAACA
>CAZHBM010000330.1:0-4712 GCA_964529945.1 uncultured Anaerolineales bacterium
CAACGAATGCATCCAGATAATCGCCGATTTGGCGAGCCTGGTCATTGCCGGCAACCACGACTGGGCTGTGCTAGGAAAACTGGACATTGATCATTTCAATGCTGATGCACGTCAGGCGTTGCTGTGGACGCGTAACGCCCTCACGGAGGACAACCGGCATTTCTTGGATCAGTCAGAAATCAGTCTGGTCGAAAAAGAGCAGTTCACGCTGGTACATGGCAGCCCGCGCTATCCGATTTGGGAATATATCCTCTATCCTGAGGTGGCTCAGGTCAATTTCGCCCACTTTTCTACCCGCTACTGCCTGGTCGGCCACACCCACATTCCGGCGTTGTTTTTGGAAACTGAGATGGAGCCGCCGCAGTATCTGGCGGAATTTCCCCACTTCAACGCCGGCCCGTGGCCGTTGCCCACAGACGCCCGCCTGATATTGAATCCAGGCAGCGTCGGCCAACCCCGTGATGGAGACCCACGCGCGGCCTATGGCATTCTGGATACTGAAACACTTACCTTTGATTTTCGTCGCGTTGCCTATCCCGTGGATCGCACCCAGCAGACGATGCGCGAATTGGGATTCGCACCACGCCTGATCGGGCGGCTGGGTTTCGGTAGATAACCGTACCCAATCGGGCAACGCTCCACTCATCCGGCATCCTTAATCCTGATTGATCAGTGACGGCAGAGTATGATGCCGCCTTTCGTTCACCAGTGCGCGGGCGGTAACGGGTTAGGGTTGCCGACGCTTAAGGTGTCGTCGCAGGTGTCGCCGGTGATGGCGTGTTGGCTGCTGTTGGTATGGCCGTCGTCACCGTTGGAGTCAGCACCAGGGTAGCTGTGCTGATTCCGGTAGCGCTGATCGTTTGCGTGGGCGCCAAAGTGGGAGTTGTCGTCGGCGTCTGCAATGGCATTGCACTGATCTGCACCTCGATTGTATCCGGCAACACACTTTCGACGCGCAAGCTCTCAGGCACGACAACATTTGGCTTGACCTTATGCACCCCCGTTCCAAGACCGAACAGATCGACGATCACCTTGACGTCCTGGAGTGTCAGCGCCTGTAAACGTGGCAGAGGCCCGGACAAGATGACGTCAACGCGTTGCGGCCGGGCGACCGCGAACAGGTTTTCACCGACGCCTTGCAGGGTCACTATGCGTTGTACCGTTTGCCCGCCTTCCACAGCCGCCACCTGTATCTGGACCTGGGCACCGCTGTTTTCACCGTTGGCTCCGGTTTCTGGCTGCACGACGGACACGCCGGTCGGCAGACTGAATGCCACCCGTTCGGTGATGTTGCTGGTGGCTCCGGTCACGTCGATGGGGAAAGTCTCGATGTACCCCGGTAACTTCTGCAAAGCGGCCGGCCCGCCGACAATAGTGACCGTAGAAGGCTCCACCATAATATTGCTGATCCAGTATCCTGCCGCCACCTCTCCGGTTACCGGCACCCGCACCGCCACATCACGATAACCGAATCGTTGTTCGATGGGCACCGTCACGTCGACTTTGGCCGGATCAAGGGTCACGCGGCTGACGGTGTCGCCATTGCTATCACGAGCCGTCAGGTCCGCCGTTCGATTTATCGTTTCTTTGGCATTGCGCAGATATACGTCTGCTACAGCCTGGGTAACCTGGTTTACAACGCTGGACGGGCCGGTCACCGTGGCCGTAATCGGCGTGACTGTCGGTGAACGCGAAATATAGCCAATCGGTACGCTATCAAGCACGTTGACCTTAATCGGCACCTTGGCTTCCACCAGAGCCTCCAGGCGCACATTGACGGTTGAGGGAGATATACTCACCACCGTCACCGAGCGGTCCGACACTTCTACCTGGACAGGAACGTCGTGCATTCCCGGCTGCAGATTGCTCAAATCGATCCACGCCCTGAACTTGCTGGGAGAAAGTTGGTCCCAACTCGTTTGGGGAGCCCTGAGGTGCAGCGATACGCGGTCGGGCACGTCGCCGAAGATGACGGTACCCGTTGGCAGATTTTCGACTTCCAACGGAATTGATGGGCCGTAATCGGCCTCGACGGGTGGATTTTCCTCCCGCACGGCGACAAACCACACCAGTGTGGCCAGAATCATCGATAGAATGAAGGTACTGATGTTCTGCCAGAGTCTCTTAAGCACGGTCTAATCTTTCCGGCCCAGTCTTTGCAACTGTTTTAACCATTTTGCCCACGAATCCTCAAACTGCGGTCGATAAAATGCGGTCACGACACGGACAATACGTTCTTCATCCAGGCGGCGTATGATACGCCCCCCGTGGGTGATGGAAATGATGCCGGTCTCTTCGGACACTACAACAGCGATGGCATCACTGATCTCGGTAACGCCGAGCGCGGCCCGATGCCGAGTCCCCAGGTTTCGATCACCCTGATTGGACGTACTTAGTGGCAACACGCAGCTGGCAGCCACAATACGATTCTCGCGCACGATCACCGCGCCGTCGTGGAGGGCGGTTTTGGGATAGAACAACGTCAACAGGAGTTCGCGCGACACTTCGCCATCAACCGGTACGCCCATTTCAATGATATCCTGAAGTCTGTCCTCACGCTCCAGGACGATCAGGGCGCCGTGACGTGCCAGTGACAACTGAGCGCAGGCGCTGGCGATGATCTGTACTGTCTCCTGAATATTGGCCTCGCCCGAACGCAGCAAGAAGCCGCCGGTGGTCCCTCGCCCTAGCCTTTCCAATAAACGGCGTAACTCGGGCTGGAAAACGACCGGAATGGCCACCAGGAGCGCCGGCAACGAGTTGCGCGTAAGATAGCTGAAAGCCGTCAAACGAAACACGTTGGTGATTACCACAGTGATTACAACAATCACCACGAGCCCGCGCAGCAGCGGCACCGCGTGGGTGCCCTGAATCAGCTTGAACATCCAGTAGAATATGACCGCTACAATCAAGATGTCCAGCAGACTGGTCCAGCTGAAACGCGACAATATGGATAGGACGTCTGTCACGCACTAACTCCCTAATTGAAACATCTCAACTAGTGACGTGCCGGATAAAAAAAAGGTTCCCAATCGTTTTTCGGCACCCGGCCGCTCAACAGCCAAGCCATCTTTGGGACCGGGTCTGTTATCACGTCCCGCTCACAAAAGCGACCGGCTACCTCTCGCACTCTCCTGACGCTGCACTAAGCCTGATTGCGGCGTTGTCTGATTTCGGCCAGCAACCGTTGGTATTTGTCTGTATCCTCCGGCTCCAACTTGAGGATGATCTCTACCGTTTGGATCGCTTCATCGTATCGACCAGCTTCCACTTGCCGGGCGGCCAAGTCTTCCGCTTCCTGGATGGCCTCTTCTGTCAGCCCCAGGCGAGCGTAATTGGCTGCTAGCCGCGCTCTTACACCCATCTCGTCAGGATATGCCTCGATCACAGCCTTGAACAAAGCTACTAGCTCCCGGGTCTTGTCCCGGTCCATATACGTGATCGCCATCGTATCCAACAAGCGCATCGCTTTGCGGGCCTGGCGCTGCTTCAGATACAGATCGATGAGTTGTTGATTGGCGCGGTTGTCGTCGGGTGCGACAGCCAAGATCGATTCGTAAGCCGCCGCCGCTTGTTGCCAATCCAGTCGCTGCTGAAAGATATCGGCCTTGTGGTGCAATATTCTGGTCTCCCAGATCTTGGGGTCGGGGGCCTTCCAGGCCAGTTTTTGAGCGTTGTCGTAAGTTTCGATGGCTTTTTCCACGTTGGCCAGTTGATAATAGACATCGGCCAACGCCAAATATTGATTCAACGCCTCTTCGATCTCGTTTCTTTCGATCAGCAGCGTCACCAACCGTTTGCGCGCCTCGGTGTCCATCGGTTGCTGCTTCAACCCTCGACGGTACAGGGCGAAGGCTTTCTTGTAAGCGCCTCTCACAGCGTATGCGTCGGCTACCGCCTGGAACTTGGCCACTGCCTGCGACGTCAGCCGTTGTTGCAGTAGAACCTCTCCCAACCTGACGTGCAGATCAAGATTGTCAGGCGCTTTCTCGATCGCATACAGGCATTCTTCGGCCGCCGTCCTGAGCAGGTGTCGTTTGAGGTACCCCTGCGTAAGGGCCATTGCATCCACGACGACCGCCGTTTCCGGTTTTTCCAGGTATTCGGCCAGCGTGGTCAATCTCTCTTCATTGCCGATGACGTTCAAGTGTTGTCGAGTGCGCCGGATGGTGGCCTGCCAGTCCCGCTGGGAAAAGAAGACCATTACCGTTTCGGAAAATGTCTTGGCCCGAGCCGAATCCACGGTAGCGGTATAGTTATCACGAATCTGCCGATAACTGTCATTAAGTTGTGGAACGACCTCAGGCCCAACCGTTTCCTCGTCTAGTGCCTGCACGACATCCATAAAGTATTCCGACGCGCGGTCGATCTTGCCGGCGGCATAATAGGTCAATCCAAGTGCATATTGAGCGCCCTGGGCATAGACTCTGTCGCGCATCGCTGACCGAAAAGCCTCGATGGCGTTGTCGTAATCCATATGTTCGTGATAGAGACTTCCCAGATCGAAAATGACGGCCGTACGCGTCGCCCCTTTGTCGATAGCCCGGCGCAGGCTGACGATCGCCTCGTCGATCCGGCCGCGCGTCTGCTGATCGATGGCTTGACTGACTGCGGCCGAGATGCCCGCGTTGCGGGCTTGCTCTCCCTCAAAGAGCATTTCAGCCATCTCTTGTAGCGCTTGTCGTCGTGCCCTGTCATATGGATTACTGCCG
>CAZHBM010000331.1:0-4701 GCA_964529945.1 uncultured Anaerolineales bacterium
GGGTTGGGTAGCGCCCGTCGACCGGGTAGCGGAAGGAACAGGTAACAGCCGAACCCTGCTCGTCCAGCAGGCAGATTTGCTCCAGGGTGTCAACGTCCTGTTCGGCAGCCGCGTACCAGGTCAACGACAGGGCCAGCGGCTGGCCGGCGTTGGCCTGTGCCGGTACTTCGAAATCACGCAGGACGGCGCCCGGGGCCAGCGTAATCCCCGATGGTTGGTTTGTCTCCCCGCCGGCCGTGACCGGGTGATAAATCGGCATATAGGGCAGGTAGTGGGGCAGCACAAAAGCCGGCAGGCTAATCAGACAAAGGACTAACAGGCCGGCCGGAATAAGCAAGACCAGGCGGCTGTCCTTGTTGCCGGCCGCTCCTTGCTCCTTATTACCGGTGACGGCTCTGACCCAATCCACCGCCTGTCGGCAGCTACAGCGCATCCCCAGCACGAAGAAGAAAGCCACCGAGGTGATGGCCGGGTAGAGATAACGTCCCTGGCCGATTTCGCGCGCCGGGCGCATCCAATAGCGCACCAGCGTGATGCCCACAAACAGCAGCAGATGGAAGGCCAACAGCCCAATAGCGTAAGACGTGGCCTGGGACGCGGTAGTTGGCCTCTGGCCGGCGGCCTCACCACCGGGCGCCCGCCGGCGCCGCCAGGCACAGGCCGCCAGGCCCAGCAAGGCCACCAGTGTGGCCGCGGCCAGCAGCCAGTAAACGATCGGCGGCGCAAAGACGTGCAGCCAGCCGTACACGAACCAGAAGGATTGGAAGAACAGCAGCGCCCAGTCGCCCCAGGTGAACGCGAAGGCCGGCGTCCCGCCGGGCGAGAAATCGAACAGCCGCCCCAGCCCGGTGACGACCACCGGATCGCCCAGCGGCGCCATCAGGCCACGCACCCAACCCAACTCCTGGACCTGGTTGAAGCGCAACAGGAGGAACCCGAACCACGGCCCGGCGATTAACAGGAAGGCAGCCAAACCCCAGCCCCACAGCTTGAGGGCCGGCTTCCAGCCGATTTGCCGGCGCCAGGCCAGGAGAATCAGCAGCAAGGTCAGCTCCGGCACCAGGACCAGGGCGTGGTATTTGGTGACACCGGCGGCGCCCATCAGCAGCCCCAGGCCGATCATCGTCCGGATGCGCCGGTCACCCTGGACAAGGCGCACCATCAGGTACAGCGAGAAAGCGACCAGGGCGATCATCAGGTTGTCGTCGTTGACGACGGCACTGGCGATGACGAACCGCGGCACAAAGGCGGCGAAACCGGCGGCTGCGGCGGCAAAATACGGGCGGGACGGATAAATCAACAATACCGTCAGGTAGACGGCGAAGACCGTGGCGGCGCCCAGAACAACGGACACCAGCCGGGCCAGGTGCCAGGCCAGCACAATGCCGCGATACGGAAAGCGTTCGTCCCAGGTGTGGAAAATTCGATTGGCCGAAAATCCGTCGGTAGGAATGAAGCGCTCGGGGCGGGCCTGGGTGTCGGGCAACTCGGGCAGGGAAGATACGTCGACGTGTTGGGTCAACCAGGCCACCAAGGTATGGTAGATCGGCGAGGCGTCCCCCTTGGGGCCGATGGCCTCCCGTTCGGCCAGGCTTAGCGGTGGGCGGCCCTGTTCGGCGATGAAGCGTACCAGGGCGAAATGGTCCGTTTCGTCGGACGCCTCTCCCAACGGCAAGTACAGGCTGTAAGCCGACGCGACCAGCACAAATACGGCCAGGATCAGGCCTAGCTGCCAGTGCCGGTCGCCTGCTTGCCTCTTCGAGTGCCTCATCGAATAACCAGTTCCTCGTCCAACAAAATGTGATCGCTTGCCTCAGCCGTCCCGGCCGTACCTGTCTCGGGCACGGTTGCCACGCGCGCGCCGGAAACCGGGTCGTACATGCCCACCACCAGCCGGTATTCCCCGGGCGGCGCGTCGCCGGCCACCTGGATACGGTATTGGTCGACCACCTTTTCCCCGGGCTGCCACTCCGTCGTCGGGTAGGTTCCGGCCACGGGCGGGTTGTCCCACTGCCCGTACACCTGGCCGTCCGGGCCGAGCAGGTGGGTGAAGACGGTGTAGGGGGTCTCGGTGGGGCCGCCGGCCTGCCAATACAGACTCAACGCCAGGGTCTGGCCGGGCTGGACAAACAAAGGCGAGTCGCCTGCCGGCGAATGGACCCGGAAACCGAGCAGGTCGACGCCGTTTTCGAGTTGCACCGGCTGTCGAGTCATAGTGGCCTGCCACTGGGCCGGAGTCAAGTATAACGCCACGTGGACGCCGCGGAAAAACCGCTGGTCCAGGCGGTCGGCGTGCCGGTTCAGCCATGTGGGAACGTCTCCGTAACGGTCCCACCACGAGCGCACCAGCGGAATCAGCCACACGCGCTCGTAACCGGCCACAGCCTGCTCCAGTTGAGCGTAGATTTCGGCCGGCTCGATCTTGCCGCTGCCGGGGACGAGCCTGGCCGGCAGGCGGTCGTGGTTGTAGAACAGGATGGTCGGCTCGGGAAAGTTGTACACCAAAACGTCGCCCGGCTCGGCCTTGCTCCGGACGTACTCGAACAGCTCGCGCCAGGCCGGGCTCTTGGCATTGTCCAGGTTGGTCATGTACGCCACAGTCGAAAAGGTCATGGTGCCGGCGACGGCCAACCCGGCCACCAATCCCAGCCAGCGCCATCTTTGGCCGATGCACACGATGGCCGACGCCAGCAGTACCAGGTAGAGCGGCAACAAGGCGATGGCGTACTTCTCGTCAAAGAGAGGCCGGTAGAGCGAGATCAGGTACATAGTGGCCAGCGGTGCCAGAAACAGGCCCAGGGCGATTTGGGTCGATTGGTGATTGCGCCGCCGCAGCCAACCCAGGCCCAGCCCGGCTACCAGGATAAGCACCGCCAGGCCGGTCAGCCAGGGGATGGCGGGTTGGGCGGCCTGGCCCAGATGGTCGGTGTAGCCCAGGTTGAGTGCCTTCAATTCCCGCCACAGGATATTGCCGGGCGAAATCTCGTCTATCCAGGGTTGGGTGAAGGTGGTCGTCAGCGGCAGGGTCCAGATGATCCATGGCAGGTAGAGCAGGAAGAGGACGATCTGGGTACCCCACCAGGTGAAAACCAGTTTGCGCGACCAGTGGCGGCGCAATGTTTGAACCAGGGCCACCAGGTTCAGCGCGCCCCAGGTGAAATAGGCGAAATAGTGGATCAAGAAACTGATCAGGGCGACGACCACGTACAGGCCGGCCAACCGCCAGGCAGACGCGCCTGAAGGTGGGTCCGGCCGGTTGAGAGTCCGCCACAGGCGCAGGCTGACCACGGTCAGCAAGGTGGCCGATAGCAGCAGGTAGCCGTAGAAATGGGCGTCCTGCCCCCACCACTGGGCGAAGGGGTTGACCACAATCAGCAAAGCCGCGACCAATCCGACCCGGGCGCTGAAGAGCTGCCTGCCCAGCACGTAGATGGCCGGCACGACCAGCGCGGTGCAACCGGCCGCCAGGAACCGGATGGCGGTTTCGCTGTCGCCGGCCAACGGCAACCAGAAGTGGAACAACGTGTGGAACAAGGGCGGATAGGGTTGCACGTAGCGGAATTGGTAAGCCAGGTCGACCAGGGGTTGGCCGGCGAAAACGACGTCGAAGGCCTCGTCGCCCCGCAGGCTGAAAAAACCGAGGCGCAGCATACGCAGGCCAAAGGCGACCAGCGTCAGGCCGAGTATCAAGGCCCTGTGGTTGATTGCCCGCAGACGATCTATCAAGCCGGTCACGGTATCTCAACTCTCTGCTGCAAAAGCAATCGCCGCTGCGGATCGGGCAGCCCATCGGCGCCGACGACCGGCAGTCGTTCGCCGGACTGCAGTTGGTACATGCCCACTTCCAGTTGGTAGCTCCCGCCGGCAACGCCGGCCAGGCTCAGCCGGTACGTATCGGGGATGATCTCGTCCGGCTCCCAGATGCCGGTCGGGTAGGTCCCGTCACGCGGCTGGGAGTCGAAGCCGGCCACCACCTGGCCCTGGCCGTCGAGAAGGTGCACGAACACGGTGTAGTCCTGTCCGTCGGGTAACACCGCCTGCCAGAAAAGTTCGACCGTCAGGTTGTTCGCCTGCACGCCGGTCTGGTAGCCGAGCAGGCGGGCCACCTGGCCGAAATGACTCGATTGGGAAATCGCGCCGGCCGGCAACTCGGCCAGCGGCAGGGGAACCTTGACCGGCCCCAGCCGGATGGTGTCGGGCACGGCCGCGCCGGATACCGGCAGGCGATGGCCGGCGGCATAATCGTAGACCGCCACGTCCACCCAATAACGGCCGGGCCGGGCGTCGGGGTAGACCCACATCAGGCGGCTGTCGGCCACGCGCTCTCCGGGGCGCCACAGGCTGGTCGGGTAGGTGCCGGCCAGGGGTGGGCCTTCGGCCAATCCCCAACGTGTCCCCTGGTCGTCCACCAGGTAGACCACCAGGTCGTAGTCCTGGACGGTCTGGCCGTGCGCCAGCCAGAAGGTGGTTGCCCAGATGGCTTTGCCCGGCACCAGGTGAGGCCATAGCGCACCCTGGGCGGGCGTATCCAGCCGGTAGCCGGCCAGTTGGGCCAGGCCGGGGACGTCGACATCTGTCGATTGGTCGATAACGGCCAAATGGTGACCGGGGTCGGATCCCGGCGGCATCGACATCAGCTGTCCGACCGGATCGCCGTAGCGGTTCACAATCAGGCTGGACGGCAACGTCGCCTGGCGCCCG
>CAZHBM010000332.1:0-4690 GCA_964529945.1 uncultured Anaerolineales bacterium
CTGTTCCCGGTGGTAGGCCACCGTCAACTGGACCAGGCAGGTGACCGGGTAGCCCTGGCGCTCCAGGTTGACCTGGGCGTGGTAGCCCTCTATCAGGCCGGCCAGCGCCAGCTTGCGCACCCGTTCGGCAACCGCCGGCGCCGACAGGTTCACCTGGCGGGCCAGGTGGCTGAAGGGCAAACATCCATTCTCCTGCAGCGCCAACAATATCTGGCGATCGACTGCGTCCAACGCGGCCATTTCTTTTACCTGGATGGGAAGAAGACCTTGTTTTCTTAAGTCACTCGGGGCAATCACCTAAGACAATCCGTTCACGCCGGGCGACTCCTGTGGTAAAATAGGAGCAGCATTCGGGCAAATGTTGGCCCATCCGGGCCGGAGGAAAAAACCATGCAAATTGAACCGTTCCAATCCGAGCGGCTGCTGTCCACCTGGCAGAACCAGGTAAGCTACGACTTCACCGAGACGGGCGTGTTTCCCCTGTTTCTGCACGAACTGCTGTCGCCCGAGGAGTTGGAAAAGCTCTACCAATCGGTCCAATTACGTTACATCCAGACCAACGGCACGCCGCCGCTCAAGGAGGCCATCTGCCGGCTCTATCCCGGGGCCGAGCCCGATAACGTCCTGGTCACCAACGGCTCGGCCGAGGCCAATTTTATCTCCATCTGGCAGCACGTCGAGCCGGGAGACGAAGTGGTGGTTATGCTGCCCAATTACATGCAGGTACCGGGTATGGCCCGCAATTTCGGCGCCGCCGTCAAACCCTTTTTCCTGCGCGAGGAGAACGGTTGGGCGCCCGATCTCGACCAACTGGAGGCGGCCGTTTCGCCGGCCACGCGCCTGATCTACGTCACCAGCCCCAACAATCCCACCGGCGCCGTCCTGACCGAGCCGGAGATGCAGGCCATCGTGCGCATCGCCGAGCGGGTCGGCGCCTGGATTCTCTCCGACGAGGTCTACCGCGGCGCCGAGTTGGCCGGCCCGATGTCGCCCGGCTTCTGGGGAATGTACGACCGGGTCCTGGTGGTGGCCGGCCTGTCCAAGGCCTTCACCCTGCCCGGGCTGCGCATCGGCTGGCTGGTCGGCCCGCGGGAGACGGTGCAGGCGGCCTGGGGTTATCACGATTACACCACCATCACCACCGGCGCCCTGAACGACCGGCTGGCGCGCCTGGCGCTGCAGCCGGACACCCGGCAGCGCATCCTGTCGCGCAACCGGGCCATTTCCAGCGCCAATTTAAGTGTCTTGATCGAGTGGCTGGACGGCCACCCAGGTCTGTTTCGTTTCGTGCCGCCCAAAATCGGTGGCGTGGCCTTCGTCGGCTACAACCTGAACGTCAACTCGACCCAATTGGTCCACAAGCTGCTGCACGAGCAGAGCGTGTTGCTGGTGCCCGGCGACGCCTTCGGCCTGGACGGCTATCTGCGCATCGGTTACGGCGCTCCGAATCTGCGCGCCGGCCTGGAACTGGTCAACAGCAGCCTGTTATCGCTGCGGTGAAAGGAGCCCCTATGCAGAACGAAGACAGCCTCATCGGCAGGCAGGAAATGCAGCGCATTCGCGCCGCGTTTGAGGAGGCGGCCCGGCTGGCCGAAAACAGCCCGGCCCGGCGCGAGCGCAAGGTGGAGGACATCCTGCACGACGACGTGCCGACCTTTATGGAATTGCCGCTGGCCCAGAAACCGGGTGATCTGGAAGGCGCCGATGCGGCCATCATCGGTTTCGGCTACGAGGGCATCACCATCAAGACCCCCTGGCTCTCGGCGCCGCCGACCGTATCGCGGCCGCAGCCGGGCTCGGTCTACTGGCGTATGGGCGCCGACCACGCCCCGGACGCCATCCGCAAATACTCGCTCTACTATTCCATCCACCACAATCGCGGCTATTACCCGGAGATCGACCGCGACCTGGTGCTGCTCGACCACCTGAGGCTGGTCGATTACGGCGACGTGGCCGTGGTGCCCGAGGACACCGAGGAGACACTGCGCCGCGCCTCACAGAAGGTGGCCGACGTGGTGGCCGCCGGCGCGCTGCCCATCGTGCTCGGCGGCGACCACACCATCCCCTTCCCCACCCTGCGCGCCATCCTGCAGCCCCGGCAACACAAAATCGGGCTGATGTCCTTCGACGCCCACATGGACCTGTCCGACACGCCCGAGTACTGGGCCTCGTCCGAGTGGGCCAAGACGCTGGAATTGGGTAAAATCAGCCCGGCCAACTTTGTCCAGATTGGCATTCGCTCCAACCGCAGCACGCAATACGAAATCGACGTGGCCCGCCTGATGGGCATCCGTATCTTCTCCATCGACGAGGTCAAACAGCGCGGCATCGACAGCGTGATGCGTGAGGCGCTGGACATCGTCAACGACGGCACCGACGGCTTCTACGTGTCGTTGGACATCGACGTGATGGAGCCCGGCCTGGTGCCGGCCCAGAAAGCGCCCGAGTTCTGGGGGCTGACGGTAGACGAGATGATGCACGCCCTGCGGCTGGTGTCCCGCCAGCCGTTGGCCGGTTACGACGTGTGCGAGATGACGCCCGATTACGACGTCAACGGTATGGGCGCCCAGTTCTGCGCCCGTACCGTAGTGGAAATCCTGGCCGGTCTGGCCTGGCGCAAACGAAAGGCTGGTGAGTGAGATGTTAATTCTGCAAGCGGACCGAATCGCGGCCATGCTGCCGCAGATCGACCTGCTGCCCATCATCGAGGCCGGTTTCGTGGCCTATTCGGAGGGCCGGGCGGTGGTGCCGCAGGTGGGCGAGTTGACCTTCGAGGACCCGCCCGGTGACGTGCACATCAAATACGGCTACCTGCGCGGCGGCGCCTACTACGTCATCAAGATTGCCTCCGGCTTCTACGACAACCCCAACCGCGGCCTGCCCTCCAACAACGGCATGATGCTGCTCTTCAGCCAGGAGACCGGCCAGACGCTGGGGTTGCTGCTGGACGGCGGCCTGCTGACCGAAGCGCGCACCGGCGTGGCCGGCGCCATTGCTGCCCGCTATTGCGCCCCCGACCCGGTCACCTGCATCGGCATCGTCGGCAGCGGCAACCAGGCCCATTGGCAGCTCAAATACCTGGCCGAAGTGACCGATTGCCGGCGGGTGATGGTCCTGGGCCGCACGCCGGCCCGGGTGGAAGGCTTCTGTGCCGAAATGGAAGGGGCCGGCTACTCGGTGGACGTGGCATCCGGCGGGGCCGAATTGGGCGCGGCCTGCAACCTGATCGTGACCACCACGCCGGCCGCCCGGCCCTGGCTGCAGGCTTCCGACATCCGGCCCGGCACCCACATCACCGCCGTCGGCGCCGACACGCCCCACAAGCAGGAGCTGGACACGGCCATCCTGGCCCGGGCCGACCTGGTGGTGGCCGACAGCATAACCCAATGCCTGGAGCGGGGCGAGATCGCCCACGCCGTGCGCAACGGCTCGCTGGCGGCCGAGAGCCTGGTCGAGCTCGGGGACGTCATCGCCGGCCGGGCGGCCGGGCGCACCGCTCCCGAACAGGTGACGGTGGTCGATCTGACCGGCGTGGCCGTGCAGGACCTGAAGATCGCCGCCGCCGTCTACGAGGCGTTTGCCTGACCGGCAACTAGTTGACCGTCGCCGCGCAGCGGAAGCCGGTGTCCTCCCATTGATCGGTGGGCGGGTTATTGTCGCGCCCGGCCGTACGCAGGTCGTTCCACAAATAGTAGTACGAACCGCCGCGTTTGGCCCTGTAGCTGCCGCTGGCCGGGCCGGGGGGGTTGCTGGACGGCGAACTGGCGTAGTAGTCCGGAGCGTACCAGTCGTTGACCCATTCCCAGACGTTGCCGGCCATATCCAGCGCCCCGTAGGGACTGGCTCCGCCGGGCAGGCTGCCTACCTGGGAGGTATCGCCCTGGCAAGCGCTGTACTCATAGTCGCTGCCCGAATTGGCCAGGCTGCAACCGGGCGTCCCATCGCCCCACGGGTAGGCCCGCACCACACCGCCGCCGCGGGCGGCGTATTCCCATTCGGCCTCGGTCGGCAGCCGTTTGCCGGCCCAGGTGCAGTAGGCCAGGGCGGAGTTCCAGGAAACGTGGATGACCGGATAGGCGGCGTAGGTCGAATTGTCGTAGTACGAACTGTGCTTGTGCGAGCTGTTGCTGGCCGGCGCCGAGCAGGCGCTGTCGGCCACGCAGCGGGCATATTGGGCGTTGGTCACCAGGTACTTGTCGATCTGGAAACCGGTCATGCTCAGGCTGTGCAGCGGCAACTCGTCGTCCGGGCAGCCATAGCCGCCGTTATGATTGGGGTCGCAGCCCATCTGAAACGAGCCTGTGGGCACGCTGACCATAGCCCACTCAGTAAAGTCGCGGGTGGGTCGGTCCTGATTGAGAATCACAACCCGCCGGGTAGGGTAAAATGAAAGGCCGCTCCTGGCGGCGGTGACCCAATAACGGCCGGCCGGCAGGCCGCTCAGGCTGTAGGTACCGCCGGCGCCGGTGGTGGTGCTGTACACCTCGGCGCTGCTCAACAGACCGCCGGCAACAAGCGGTGCCGGCTTCTCATCGGACGAGGTGGCGGCCGAGACCGAGCCGCCGCGCAACACCGCCGGTAGATAGCTGCTGTTGACCGCCAGGGCCGATACGACCACCCCGGACAGCGGCTCGTTGCCGGCGTCCGTCACCGTGCCGGAGATGGAATAGGGACCGTCGGCCAGTGCCGG
>CAZHBM010000333.1:0-4688 GCA_964529945.1 uncultured Anaerolineales bacterium
CCACATGTTGTTTTTAAGAAGCGTTTAGAATCAGCCAATATTTATCATTTCTTGTGCGTGGAAGACCTTCCACGCACAAGAAATGATAAACAGACAAGACCGGCTGCCAACTCGCATCGGTCATCTACCGGAAAATAGGACACATCCGTTTCTTTCTGACTTCATCTTATCTCTTTGAATATTGGGAGTTACACGATTATGGGAAAACGACGCCTCAGACCGTCCTTGAGTGAGATTGTACGTGACTACGTCCGGCAATACATTCTCGACAACAAACTGAGCGCCGGTGATCCCTTGCCGTCCGAGTCACAGATTGCTGAAGAACTGGGCGTCGGACGGGGGTCGGTTCGCGAGGCCGTCAAGGCTTTGCAGTCGCTGGGCGTGGTGGAGGTCCGTCACGGTGACGGGCTTTACGTGCGTGCCTTCAGTTTCGACCCCATTGTCGAGACTGTCAAATACGGCATGCGCTTTGATGCCGATTCCTTGTCGGAGTTGGCGCAGATCAGGTTTTTGCTGGAGAGCGCTGCCATTGAGACGACCGTCGCGAGAATCAGTGACAAAGATATCCAGCGTCTGGACCAGCTTATGGACGTGTGGAAGGAACGCCTGGAAACCGGGCAGAATCACCTCGACCTGGATGCCCAGTTTCACCGCATTCTGTACGCAAGTCTCAACAACAAGATGTTCCTGCAATTGTTCGAATTGTTCTGGTTAGCGTTCGAGACTCTGGGTGACCCGGTGATTCAGGTCGGTAGACCGCCGATCAAGGACTACGAGAATCACCGCGACATCCTGGATGCGCTCAGAGCACGCGATGCCGCGGCGGTCAGGAAGCATTTGACCTATCACTTCGATCACTTGTTGCAGGAGCGCATTCGCCGGGCGTCGATGAACGGCGACCTGTAACCATTTTTCCGGATGGCGGAAAATCGTGGTGTCCAAATCTTTGCGATGTGGCCAAGAGAAAGGAGCTTGCCTATGGCGGATTTTGGTCGTTCACAATGATGTTACCTATCCCCACAACTGTGTATTCAGCAGACGAAGGAGGCTCAAATGCTGTCCAGGAGGAATGTGATACTGTTGGCTGCCGTTGCCTTGGTGTTGGCGGTGTTGGCAACAGCTTGTGGCCAACCGCAGGTAGTCGAGAAAGAGGTGGTGGTCACCAAGGAAGTCCAAAAAGAAGTCGTGGTGACCAAGGAAGTACCGGTTACTGTCGAGGTAGAAAAAGAGGTTGTCGTCACCAAGGAAGTCCAGGTCGCTCCGGAGCGAATTGACATCAGCTACTGGATTTTCGGCTCCGAAGGCTCGGCCAAGGCCGACAACGGCGAGCTGTGGTCGGACTTCTACGGCCGCGTGATCAATGCCTATGAGAAGGAGCATCCGGGAGTCAACATCAACTGGGCGCTGCGCGGTGTCGAATCCGGTGGCACCACCACCTACGTCGATGCAGCCGTGGCTGCCGGGTCGCCGCCCGACATCTACTACGACGATGCCTTCCGAATCCAGAAATATCAGCAGTCCGGTTTGCTCGAGTCGATGGCTCCGGCTCTGACGGCCGAGGACAAGGCCGCCTACGATGCCAACCTTTTGGACCTGGTCACCGGCCCTGACGGTCAGCCGTGGGCCATCCCGGCCGGCACCGGCTACGTGGCCTACATCATTGACAAGAGCCTGGTCGAAGCGGCCGGCGCCACCGACCTGCTGCCCAAGGACCCGGATCGTAACTGGACCACCGACGAGTTTATGAACCTATGCAAGGCGGTCAATGACCCCGCAAACGGTGTCTACTGCACGATGTTCTTCGCCAAGACACCGTCGTTCGACACGTCATTCAACAACTTCTTCGGCGGCTTCCCCGGCTGTGATCTGTATGATCCTGCCACGCAAGAGTATGTGGTCAACAGCCCCGAGTGTGTGGAGGCGATGACCTGGCTGCACAGCCTGGAGGACGAGGGCATGATCGTTCCCGGCCCGGCCGGTTTTGTGGATGACGATCAGGACGGCTATTGGAAGCGCAAAGAAATCGTGATGACCGGTGGTGGTTTCTGGTACAACGGCGTCACCAAGAATGGTCTCGAAGACGGCAGCATCGAACCGCCGTTGGACTACCTGCTGGTCAACTACCCCCACAAGGCCGACGCGCCGCCGCCGCCTATGGGCACCTGGAACCCGCACTGCTGGAGCGTCTTCAACCAGGACGACCCGGCCAAACTGGCAGCCATCATGGACTTCGTGAACTACATGCAGCAGCCTGACATCGTCGTCCAGATCGCCGCCGGCTGGAACGAAGTGGCCGTACGCAAGGACACCCCCAATCCGTGGGAAGGTGATCCCGATTGGGAATGGGTCGTCCCTGTAGCTCAGAAATACGGCGCCAAGAACTACTACTATTGGCAAGGCGTGCCCTGCAACTACAACGAGGTCCGCTTGGCCTGGGCCGAAGCTCGCCAGGGTTTCTGGGAGCCCGATGCTGACATCCAGACCATCCTGGACGATTTCGTTGTCAGGGCCAATGGTATCATTGCAGACTGCCCGTAGTTGTAGTCGCAGACTGTCTGCAGTCGTTTGTCCCTAAGCGTGTCCCGATGCGGGCACGTAAGGAATGCTGACATCGGCTGGTGGGCGGGGAGTTCTCCGCCCACCAGCCCCCCAAGAACAGGAAATAGCGATCCATGCTGAGAGCTGTGAAACAACTGGGCAAAGATATCTGGAAGGGGCGATCCGGCTATCTCTTCGTCGCCTCGGGATACCTGGCATTTATTGCTTTCATGTTGGTTCCGATCGTTTTTGCCATAGGTCTCTCCTTCTATAAGGCATCCTTCGCGCTCGACCAGCGCCAGTTCATTGGATTCCAGCAATACACCAAGTTGATGGGCGACCGTGTCTTCCAGAAGGCGCTGTTCAACACGCTGAAATACGTCGCCGTCATCGTTCCCATCACGGTCCTGTTATCATTATCGTTATCGCTTCTGATTCACCCGCGCGGTATGCGCGGCCAGTCTTTCTTCCGTGGCGCTTTTTATCTGCCCGGCGTCGCCGGCGGCATCATTCTGTCCGTCGTCTGGCTCTGGCTGTTCAACCCGACCTATGGCCTGCTGAACTACCTGCTCGGTCTGGTGGGCATCAACCCGGTGCTGTGGTTGGCCAGTACCAAGACCAGTTTTTGGGCCGTGTGTATGGTGGTTTTGACCTATACCATCGGCCAGCCGATCATTTTGTTCCTGGCCGGCCTGGCCAGCCTCAATCAGGACTTGCTGGACGCCAGCGTGGTCGACGGTGCCAACAAGGTCCAGACAACCTGGTTTGTGACGCTGCCGCTGTTGCGGCCCGTCATTCTATTTGTGGTTGCCACGCAAACCATCGGGGTGTTCCAGATCTGGGAAACGATCTACATGCTGACCCAGGGTGGCCCGTCCAGTTCGAGCACGTCGCTGGTCTTTCTTATCTACCAGACGGCGTTCATCGCCGGACATTATGGCAAAGCGTCGGCGATTGGCGTGGTGTTGCTGGTACTGGTGGCGATGGTCACATTTGTCCAGTTACGCTTCTGGGATACCACCGCGGCTTAGCCAGCTTCTGCATACCGGCTAAACGAAACAGGAGACTGTTTGCTGTTATGAATGCGACAACTTCAGCGTCACAACACAAGCCCAAGAAACACTTGTCGAACTACTACCTGGACAAGGCGGGCAGCGTCTTTTCCTACGTCGTCTTGACTGCGTTGGCGTTACTCTTCCTCGTCCCGTTGTATTGGATGATGACCGGCTCCTTCAAGCTGCAGAAGATCACCATGACAGTGCCGCCGGAGTTCTTTCCCTCCAACCCGACCCTGTACAATTGGATCAACCTCTTCACCGGCCCGTGGCCGATCTGGCGTTGGCTGCTGAACAGCGTGATTGTATCCTTGTTGACAGTCGGGTTGGTGACCATCGTGGCCGCTACCACCGGTTACGGTTTCGGCAAGAAGAAGTTCCCCGGCTCGAACGTGTTGTTCTTTTTGTTGCTGAGCACCATGTTTCTGCCCAATCAGGTGATGTTGATACCCTTGTTCCTGCTGGTGAAAAACCTGCACCTGACCGAATCGGTCGCCGGTACCTACCTGGCGATGGCCATTCCCATGATCGCCTCACCCTTCGGCGTCTTCCTGGTCAAACAGTTTGCGTCCACCATTCCCGATGAGCTTCTGGACGCCGCCAAGATCGACGGGGCCACCGAGTGGCAGACGTTTATGCGCATCGGCGTGCCGATTCTGGCCCCGGCGCTGGCCGCCCTGGCCATCTTCACCTTCAACCAGGCCTGGAACTATTTTATGTGGCACCTGCTGGTGGCGACAGACAAGTATCTCTACACGGTGCCGGTCGGCGTATCGTACATCGCGCTGGTGCCGGCCTATGGCAAGTCTTCCCTCGACATTGGCCTGATGATGGCCGGCGGCACTTTTGGGGCCATCTTCATGATCGTTTTCTTCCTGGCCTTCCAACAGTACTTCGTCAAGGGTATTACCTTTGGCGCTGTCAAAGGTTAGACCGTGCCGCGCGCCGGGCGTTCGCCACAGAAAAGGGCTCCTGTGTGAATTCGAAGGAAAGAGTGCGCGCCGTATTCAACGGCCAGGTGCCCGACCGCGTGCCGATTGGTGAATACGCCATCGACTTCGATACGGTCGAGAAGATTATTGGCCACGAAACCTA
>CAZHBM010000334.1:0-4683 GCA_964529945.1 uncultured Anaerolineales bacterium
AGAATTGGATCGACGTTTGCCCGGACTGACAGACCGGGTCGTTTGGGTAGATATACCCTTGATGGACATATCCTCCTCAGATTTGAGGCGTAGGGTCAATGCGGGTAAGCCTATCCGTTACCAGACTCCGGCGCCGGTCGTGGCCTACATAGACCAGCAGAATCTGTATCGTACGCAGCGGCAGCCGGTTGCCGGAGACACTTGACATTCAAACTTGATAATGATATGCTTCATTTTAGTTAGTTGGCAATCTTATTGATATCTTAGGCACCCCTGGGTATTGTCACCGCACTGTCTGCCCCTTTTGTTATGTCTCTCGAACGTGCGCGTGGATGCCGAGCCATTTGTTCTGTTGATGGCGAGAGGAGTGAAAGATGGCTGAATTCGGACAAGATGACGACTCCACAATGGTGGGGTTTGAACCAGACAACGACAAAACAGTTGTCAATTTCGATAGTGATCGAGACAAAACAATGATCACGCGGCCGCAACCGCCGGCCGCTGGTGTGCCCCAACCACCCCCACCACCTCCATCTCCAGGTTCCGACAGACCCAGGAAGAGTGGTTCGTCTTGGATTTGGATTGCCGTGGTGGCTGTGATTGTGTTGCTGTGCATCGTCGTGGTGGGTGGCGGCGCCTATTTGTATACCAATGGGCAAACCGTCAGTTTCTCGAGCGGAAAGACACCGTCGGCAACGCCGATGTCGATTGTCACCCCGGGCTCGCTTGCTTCGGCCACACCCAACACTGCGGAGACCCCGTCAGTGTCTGCCGCTGACGGAACCGTAACGGCCGAGGCGCAGGAAGCAACCAGTCAGGCGCAGGAGACGCCGACCAGTGTTGCGGCGCGGACGCCGACCACCGTCGTTGCCCAGGCGCCGACAATTGGTCATATCACCTTTGCCGAAGGTGCCACCGAAGAAGGGGAGCCGATCGACCCGGGCACTACTTTTGGAAATGACGTGGCGGAGATCCATGCGATCTTTACCTACCGCGGCTTTGAAAACGGGCTTGCGTGGGAAAGAAGTTGGTACCGCAATGACAAGAAGGTCGGCGGCGGCAGTGGCATCTGGAGTGACGGCACCAGTGGCACTTATCATATGAGCTTGAACAGCGGCGGGCAGCCGCTGGGCGCTGGAGACTGGCGCCTGGATATTTCGGTTGACGGTGAATTGGTCGGCTCGGGAGAATTTGTGATCGGGACCGGTAGCCCGTCTACCCCAGAAGTGGAAAGCTCGCCGACTGTAGAGGCGGCGGCATCGCCGACCGCTCAGACTGCAGGCGGCACTTACCAACTTGCCTTCAGCCGCTGGGATGGTGGCAAGCACAATCTGTTCATTGCCGACACCAACGGCGATGGCGAGACGTTTGTGCTTGAGCGGGCTTCAGGACCTTCGTGGTCGCCGGACGGCCGCTACATCTACGCGTTCGGCGCTGAGGGAGTGGATCGTCAGGTCCGGGAAGGGCAGGAATATACCTGGCCGGATGCCGGCATTAGCAACGGCATTATTGAGCTCGATATGTCTACCCTGGGTAATGGGATCCCCGACGCGTACCAGGACCCGACCTGGAAGGAAGGTTCGGCGCGTTATGCCGCCGTGTCGCCTGATGGGGCGATGTTGGCTTTCGATGCCACCCGCGGTGGACCGGACCGGCGCATATACTTCTTGGGCACCGATGAGAATCGGCAGTTTGACATTGAGATTCCCGGTGAGCAAGCTGCCTGGTCGCCGGATGGTAATCGCTTGACCTATCGTTCGGGTCGGGACAACCGGCAAGGTGTTTGGATTTCGAACCGCGATGACTCGGGGGCTATCAACGTTACCAATGAGGGCAACGACGCGTTCCCTCGCTGGTCCCCCGATGGTCGCAAGATCGCTTTCCAACGCCAGTCGGGCGACAACGTCGATATTTACATAATGAACGTGGATGGAAGTAACATCCGGCGTTTGACCGACACCCCGGGACCGGACACGCTGCCGACGTGGACGCCTGACGGACGAATCGTTTTCCGCAGCGCGCGCACAGGCAGTTGGGGCATCTATATAATGAACGCCGATAGCAGCGATCAACGCCAGATCATTGCCAATGCCGACCCCGGGCCAGATTGGGCCTTCGGTCGTATGGACGTTCACTGACCGTTTTTGGGCACTGGCTGAATGTTGGCGTTGGATGGCTGAGGATAAACACCGCAGCCGGTCGCCGGCATTCTGGGGGCAATCGACCCGTCGAGAAAATCCCCATTCCGTGACCGCTGGGATGGTATAAAGAATCTGGTTTTGCGCGGCCCCGAGTTTTGGGGCCGCCGTGTTTTTGTTGGTGGATGACAGGACAAAAAAGGGTACGTTAGATGCGGGTGCGTTTGGACGTTTTGGGCTGCCGGCTCAATATCAGCGAAGTGGAAGATCTGGCACGCCAGTTGACTGCCGCCGGGCACCAGGTTGTTACGTCGGATGATGAACCGGTTGACGTCTGTATATTGAACTCTTGCGCCGTCACCCATGTGGCGGCCCGAAAGTCGCGGCAGTTGATTCGCGGGTTGCGCCGCCGCTATCCGCAGGCCAGGATCGTCGTTACCGGCTGTTACGCGCAACTGGCACCCGAGGAAGTCGCCGGCCTGACGGCCGATTTGGTGGTCAACAATCGGGATAAGGAACGGCTGCTGAGCCTGGTCGAGGCCGATTTGGGGCTGAAGGTATTTCCCCGAGAGGCGACGGCTGAGCCGGCAGAGGGCGAGAGCACAGGTATCCGGACCCGGGCTTTTGTGAAGGTGCAAGATGGGTGTGATAACCGGTGTACTTATTGCGTGGTGCGCCTGCTGCGTGGGCGTGCCCGCAGCCGCGACCCGGAGGAAGTCGTTGTCGAGATAAGCCATTTGGTCGATGCGGGCTACAAGGAAGTTGTTCTCAGCGGGGTACACCTGGGCTGCTACGGTCAAGAATTGGGGGATGCTTTTGGTCTGCAACAGTTAGTGGAACGGATCTTGAAGGAGACAGATATTGCTCGTCTACGCCTCTCCTCCCTGGAGCCGTGGGATATTCCTCCCGATTTCTTCTCCCTCTGGCAAGATCGCCGGCTAGGCCGGCACCTGCATCTGCCACTGCAAAGCGGTTCTGATGCGGTGCTGCGGAGGATGGCTCGGCGTACCACGACCGCCGCATATGCCCGGTTGATCGCAAGTGCCAGGGCGTCCATTCCCGACCTGTCCGCCACCACTGACGTTATGGTGGGCTTTCCGGGAGAGACCGAAGCCGAGTTTAGGGACAGCCTGGCCTTTGTGAAGGATATGGCGTTTGCCAAGCTACACGTGTTCCGGTTTTCGCCACGCCCGGGGACGCGGGCGGCAGACATGCCGGGCCGGGTATCATCCCAGGTTGCCAACCAGCGCAGCGCGTTGATGCATCAACTCGGCAAGGAAATGGAGCAGTCTCACGTAGAGCGATTCGTCGGCCGGACGATGGAAGTACTGTGGGAGACAGGGCAGCGTGAGTTGGGGACACAGACCTGGCATGGCCTGACGGAGAACTACCTGCGGGTATCCGCAGTCAGCCATGCCGAATTGCACAACAGCATCACATCGACGCGCCTGATCTCGACCGTGGGCCGGGAATTATCCGGCGAGATTCTGTGGACCGGCGCGCCGGTCGGAGCGGACTAGTCTTGCTCCTCTTCGCCAGGCGTTTCTTGACCGGTAACCCCGGCTTCAAATCCCAGGAAATAGAGGTCTTGTGCGCCGGCTTTGCCCAGGGCTTCCTCCAGTATGGAGAGGTCGCCGTCGGGCCACAGCGCTATGATTGTTCCCCCATCCCCGGCGCCGGCCAGTTTGGCTCCCAAGGCGCCGGCGCTGAGAGCAGCTTTAATCAGCCGCTCATTTGATTCCCCGGAGCCGCCCAGGTCACGCTGGATGGCGTGGTTTTCATTCATCAATTTGCCCAATAAAACCCAGTCCTCGAGCAGGAGTGCTTTCTTTCCGACGCGGGCGATTTCGGTGATGTGCCGGTAACCGGCTATGACGGGCGGATCGCCCTCCAGCCAGCGTTCCCGCAGCGGCTTGTGAACGGCACCCGACGAATGGCGTACGCCGGTGAAAGCCAGGACGAAGGGCAGGCGCGGAACGTATCCAGACAAGGGTTCGATGGTGGCAAATAACTCCGCTTCCTCCTCACGGTAGAACTGCTTGCCGCGAAAATCCATGTAGTTCAAGCCACCAAAGGCGCACATATAGGCGTCCTGGTAGCCGCACACTACCTTGAGATGATGCAACTCGACGAAACGGGCCATTTCCGCCAGGCGGTAGCGCGAAGGGGCTTCTCCCTTCCATGTCAAACATGCCTGCAGCAGAGCAACGACCAACGCCGTCGACCCGGCCAGACCGCTGCGCAGAGGGATTTGGCTCTCGTAAGTCAGGTGACATTTCAGGTCGCGCAAATGGAGGTAGTCCAGAACTGCCCGGGCGACGTCAAACCTGTCGTTTCGCGGCCGCAGGTCGGCCCGGCTTTCGATGAGACACGTCTCTCCGTTTGTCTCCAGTATGAGATGGTCATCAGGACAAACAGTGACGCTGGCCCGCATCGTTGTCGAACAACTCAGTACCGAACCGCCGTACATATCGGTTGGGTTGCCTATTATCCCGGCTCGACCTGGCGCGGAAACGACTATTTTGTGCTTACAGCTCATACGCCT
>CAZHBM010000335.1:0-4658 GCA_964529945.1 uncultured Anaerolineales bacterium
TGGAACGTTGAAAGCCACCTGCCCGCCTTTGCTGCTGTACTGCAGCAGCAAAACCGACGGCTTCTGATCCTCCATGACGTCCGCTACCGTGGTAGTGACGTGGTCTACCCGCGACTGGTAGAAGGTCAGGATCTCCCGTGCCCGCTCGGGGTTGCCGAACAGTTGGCCGAGGGTCACGATGTCACGGTCGTACTGCTCGGGCGTCTCCAGGTCGACGTAGACGACCGGCACCTCGATCTGCTCCAGGGTTCTGCCGAGCCGGTCGGCGGTGAAGCTCTTGAGCACCACGACATCGGGGCGGACGGCAGCGATTTGTTCCGGGCCGGCGTCAAAGGCCAGGAACTCCATGTTGGCGTAATTCGAGTCCACCAGAGAAATGAAGTCGGTGGCCTGCTGGTTGTTGGCACCTAAGGCCGCCACACGCTGGCTGGCCTCGGGAAACATGAAGAGAGCATCGGCCGTCATAAAGAAGGCCTTTCCGACGGCGACGATGCGTTGCGGCGGTCGTGAAAATTCGACGGTGCGTCCGAGCGCGTCGCTGGCGACAGTGACTGGACCGGCTCCAGCCGGCGGCTGGGCGAAGCCGCTGCTATCCAATAGGAATGCCTGCGCGTCTTCCGCCGTGGGAATGCACAGGCGCCAACCGATTTCTATCCGATCGGGATCGGTAATCTCGGCAAATGACGGATCGGTCTGCCGCTTCAGGTCGGTGGCACGGATAATGGCCGGATAGGCCATAGGGGCACCCAGATACTTGTCGGCCAACCGGCTCAACCAGTCGTCCGCCTGAGTCGTATATTCATCGGCGCAATTGATTTCCTGCCGGGGCGGAGCGGCAAAAGCCGCCCAGGGAACAATGGCCAGGATCAAGCTGGCCAGTAGAAGGTAACTGATGGTCCGAATCGCACGGTGCCTCATGAGAAGTTCTCCCTTCGTGGGCTGCCGGTACTAGGTTTTCTTCGGCTAACGTGTCAACGGCCGCCATATTGCTGATATTCAGGCTCCGAATAATTATAAGTGAACTAGCCATGGTGTCAAATTAGACCAGACTTGAGGTCGAAGTCGCCAAATTCTTTTGACAGCAACAGTGGCGGCTGTTATAATTTTGGTTATCGGTGGCGTCTTATGTTGCCGATGTTTGTTCTACGCCGCCGGTCGTGCAGCCCGGTTTGCCTCCTGGATTGAGTGATGGGGAGGGAAGCCGGTAGCCAAACGCCGCAGGAAAAAGGCCGCTAATGACCCCCATGATGCCGCATCCGATCACAACTGAACACGCCTTACTGGGCTTCTTACGCCAAAGTCCTATGCACGGCTACGAATTGATGCAACTTCTCAACAATCCCACCGGGCTGGGACTCGTTTGGCGGTTGAAACAAAGCCAGGTCTATGCTTTGTTGAGCAAGCTGGAGGAGAACGGTTTGCTGGTAGCCTCGGTAGAACCTCAGGAAAACCGCCCCCCGCGCAAAGTGTTCCGCCTGACCGAGGCCGGCTCCGAGGCGCTTGATAATTGGCTGGCTTCACCCGTTTCCCGTCCACGCGAACTACGGTTGGATTTTCTGGCCAAGCTGTTCTTCTGCCGGCAAGAGAGCATGGGCAAGGCCTCACGACTGATTGAAAGGCAGCGCGAGAGATGCCAGCGTTGGCTCAAGGAGTATGAGTCGCGTGCAGCGCAGGCCGCCGACGAGGCCATCTACGATCGCCTGGTATGGCAGTTGAGGATGAAGCAGATCGAGAGTATGCTGGATTGGCTGAGGCTGTGCGAAGAGACACTTGTCCTTGACGGTGCTTTTTAGGACAATTTGAGCAGGGATTGAGGTGGACACGTCACGTGTCCACTCTCCATTTTCGGCCGCTTGCCGGCTTTAATCGGGCAAGGATGCCCGCAAAAAGGTGGCGCTATGGATACGCAACAGTACATTGAGATGGAAGATCGCTTCAACGCAAACAACTACAAGCCACTGGACGTGGTCCTGGAGCGCGGGGAAGGCATCTGGGTCTGGGACGTGGAAGGCAATCGTTATCTGGACTTCCTCAGCGCTTATTCAGCCGTCAACCAGGGGCACGCTCACCCTCGCATTCTGAAAGCGTTGGTGGCGCAGGCAGCCAAATTGCCGCTGACTTCCAGGGCGTTCCGCAACGATCAGTTGCCCTTGCTGGGCCAGGAGTTGTGTACGCTGACCGGCTACGAAGCGATGTTACCTATGAACACCGGCGCCGAGGCGATTGAAACGGCGCTTAAAGCGGCCCGAAAATGGGGCTACCGGGTCAAGGGAGTGCCGGAAGGGCAAGCCGAAATTATTGTTTGCGACGGCAACTTCCACGGACGTACTATCACCATCGTCGGCTTTTCGACCGAAGAGCAGTACCGCAACGGGTTCGGCCCCTTCACGCCCGGTTTCAAGAGCATTCCCTATGGTGATGCCGATGCGCTGGAGGCGGCGATCACGGCCAACACGGTCGCCTTTTTGGTCGAGCCGATTCAAGGCGAGGGGGGCGTTGTGGTGCCGCCCGATGGCTATCTCAAACGCGCCAGCGAAATCTGTCGCCGGCACGACGTGTTGTTTTTGGCGGATGAGATACAGACCGGCCTGGGCCGGACGGGGCGCTTGTTCGCCTGCGACTGGGAAAACGTCCGGCCGGACGTGGCGATTATCGGCAAAGCGCTGTCGGGCGGGTTCTATCCGGTGTCGGCGGTGTTGGCCGATCGCCCTATTATGGATGTGTTTACTCCGGGTGACCATGGCTCTACTTTCGGCGGCAATCCGCTGGGTGTGGCCGTGGCGCGCGAAGCATTGAAGGTATTGATCGAAGAGGACATGATCGAAAATGCCGCGCAGCAAGGTGAATATCTGCGTGGGCGGTTGGAGCGTGTCGAAAGCCCGCACATTGTCGAAGTGCGCGGCCGTGGGTTGCTGATCGGCGTCGAATTGACGCGTTCGTCCGGCGGCGCACGGCGTTTCGCCGAAGCCTTGAAGGACGAAGGCTTGCTGTGCAAAGAGACTCACCAACACATCATTCGTTTCGCGCCGCCTTTGGTCATCACCGAAGCGGAGATCGATTGGGCCTTTGAGCGGATCGAGAAGGTCCTGATGATGCCTTGAGTTTTTCCATATTGTAACTGTCACGTCTGACAGAAAAAATGGAGGAAGAAGTATGCAAGTTGAGATTCTGTATCGACCGTCCTACTCAATGGGGGTCGTGAAGCTTGGGCCGAGTGAAGAAGTCCGTACCGAGGGTGGCGCCATGGTGGCCATGTCTCCAGGTGTGACCATCGAGACCAAAGCCACCGGTGGCATTTTGCGTTCGCTGGCGCGCTCCGTTCTGGCCGGCGAGAGTTTTTTTCAGAACACTTACCAGGCTCCCGCCCAGGGCGGGCAGATTATGGTGTCGCCTGCCTTGCCGGGTGACCTGCAGGTGCTCAATCTCAGCAACGAGCAGCTGCTGGTCCAGTCGGGTTCCTACCTGGCGTCTGACGTCAGCATTGAGGTGGACACCAAGTGGGGCGGCGCCAAGACCTTTTTCGCCTCAGAAGGGTTGGTGCTGCTGAGAGTGGCCGGCACCGGCACGCTGCTGCTGTCGTCTTACGGGGCTATTCACGAGATCGAATTGGCGGCCGGTGAGACCCTTACCGTCGACACCGGACACATCGTTGCCTTCAGCCAGTCGATGGGTTTCAAAGTGCGCCGCGTCGGTGGCATCAAATCAACCCTGTTGAGCGGTGAAGGACTGGTGGTCGACCTGACCGGACCGGGGAGGCTGCTGATGCAAACTCGCTCGATGGATGCCTTCCTGGCCTGGTTGCTGCCCAAGATCCCCAATCGAGGCAGTAGCAGTTCGTAGCCCGCCTGTGATCCGTATGGAGGCGCCCAAAAACGGCGGTCCGGACCGCCGGCAGACTCTACTGTCCCTCGATGACGCTGATTGGAATCACCCGCACCTGGAGCTTGACCGGCACGTCGAGCGCCTTTGAGAGGTCTTGGTGGACCGACTGGACGGCTTGTTTTGAAGGGGCCTGGGCGGCGTAGTAGGTGGCCGTGATCTCGATGTCGCCGCCTGGCTGAGTTGTAACGTCCATACTGGCCAATGTGGCGCCAAATTTGTCGCCGTTGGCGATCAGAACGCTGTTGATCGTGTCCTGGCGTTGCTGGTCTTGAACGCTGCGGATCAGGAAAAAGCCAAGCGGGATGGCAATGACCATTGCCAGCAGCGCGGTGAACAGTAGTCCTCGCATGGACCGGCGTTGCCGGTCCATTTCTTCTGATTCGGGACGGAACCCGAGCAACAGGAATACGATGGCGCCGGCCAGACTGATGGCCACCAGGTTGGTGAGGAATAGCAGCAACGAGCCGGCGGCAACGTCGGCTTGGGCCAGGGCGATGCCGATTCCCCCGACGCACAGGGGCGGCACCAGGGCGGCTGAAATCGCCACGCCCGGCAAAGCGGCGGCGACCTCTTTGCGCGATATGGCGTATGCGCCGGCGGCGCCCGACGCCAACGCCACGATAAGATCGAGCAGAGTCGGATGAACGCGGGCCATAATCTGGGGAGTGGTACCTGCACCCGGAGTGAGCAAGACGATTCCGGTGGCCACCACGATGGCCAGCAGGATACCCTTTACGGTGCTTTCAAAGGCCAGGCGCAACAGGCGGATGTCTCCG
>CAZHBM010000336.1:0-4592 GCA_964529945.1 uncultured Anaerolineales bacterium
CTCGGCGGGCCGCTCCCGGCGAAAAACCGGCTGCGCCGCCACCCGAACCACGAGATGTAGACAGGAAGGCACGTGGAGCCAGACCGGCGCCTGACCGCCCGACGACGGTCAAACCGGCAAGGCCAAAGCCACCACCAACGCGACGTCCGCGTGACGTTGGGAGAGAGAAGGCTGTCCCGGCTGCTCCGACCACGACACCCGAACCGGTATCCGAGCCGGAAAAGCCGATCGTACGGGCACGCAAAGCCGAAGTGACCGTCGGCGCAGGCACCGTCAGCGGTACCAAGCTGTTGGCCCGCCGCTCCGAAGGAATGATCGGCACGGCAGCGGTCTGGTTCACCACGCGCAGTCGCCGGGTGAAGCTCGGACTGCTAATACTGCTGATGCTGTTAATATGGCTGTGTGGCATCACGGCACCGGCAGCCTTGATCAACGGCCTGTCGGCTAATCTAAACGGCGGTGCCAACGATATTGGCTCTGCCGCATATGCCCAAGACGATTCGGGCGACAACGGCAACAACAGTGTTTTGTTGTCGGGTGCGCGCGAAAATGGAGCTGTGGCAGCGTTGCCTTTTGTGGAAACGGTGACTCCAACGCCGTCTTCTACACCCACCCCAACCGACACGCCAACTGTCACGTTGACGCCAACCGGGACACCGCCACCTACGTGGACGCCGACAGCTACAGCTACCGACACGCCGCTGCCGCCGACACCCACCGAGACGCCGGTGCCCGATACGCCGACACCCACCCAACCGCCATACACGTCAACGCCGCGCCCGCCGACGGATACGCCCACACCGGAAGCGACGCCAACGCCGGACGCCGATTACATCATCGCCAGCGTGCGCCAGTTGACGGCCTGTGAGAATGAGGGCAACCACCACATCTACATCCACCTGGTCGATGCCAACAACAATGGCATCAACGGTGTGCCGGTCAAGGTTTGTTGGACCGAGAACCCTAATGATTGCGCCCGGCCGATCACCGAGTCCAAGGAGCGTGGCAAAGGATGGATTGAGTTCGCCATGTTCAAGGGGACCTACAACGTGAGAGTGGACGCTGCCAAGAGCCAGGTGGCCAGCGGCATCACCGCAGACTACCAATTGGACGAGTTGTGCGCGGCGACCGGCAACGGCGTTGCCAACTCCCGTTACCATGCTTCTTTTGAGGTAACCATCCAAAAGGTTCGCTAGGACTTAGCACCCCTATGGATCAACCGGACCCAACTGAACGCCGATCAAAAAAGGGCGACAGAGACGTGAAACAAATCTCTGTCGCCCTTTTTGCTTGTATGTCTGGGAATTTACTCAACCGACCAATTATAGGCGTCCCAGGTTATGGTGTCGTTGGGATTGACCACCACCCCCTGCAAAGCCGGGGAAAACGCATTGGTTTCAGTGAAGTAAACCAGGTACGACATCGGGTTCTCTTCGGACAACACCTGACCTACCTGGCACAGACTGGATAAGCGCTCGCCGGGGTTGAGTTGCGTCAGGGCCAATTGCAGCAACCGGTCGACTTCGGCATTGGCAAAGCGCATAACATTGCCCCCTGTCCCGGCATTGTCCGCGCCTGGAATAGACCAGGAAGCATAGCGCCAAATGAGATAGTCGGTCGGGTCCGTGCCGGGATAGCCATCATCCCAGAGGTCCACATCAAACATACCGTGAGCTTCCAGGCCGTCCTCCTGCCAACTGCCGCGCATATCGCGCATGCCGGTTAAATCGGTTCGCACCCGCACGCCGACGTCAGACCACATGGCAGCAATCAGCTTCTGTGCCTTTACCAAATCCTCCCATCCATCGGATGTGCGCAAGGTAAGTATCAATTCTTGTCCATCTTCGGCGTAGGGAGCACCGCGAGCCTCCAGGATACCGTCATCATCCTGGTCGAACCACCCGGCTTGATTCAGGAGCGCACGCGCGCCGGCCGGATCATAGGCAGCCGGCGCCAGACCACTGCATATTGCCCAACCCCGATAAAATTCACTACCGGCTACCCGGCCCTGGTCTTCAAATGCCTCCTCAATCAACTGCTGTCGATTGATCGCCATACTCAGTGCCTGCCGCACCCGTGAATCGGCCAATGCATAGTGCGGCTGTGTCACAGTCACTGTTTCCTGACCCGCTTCTTCAGGCGGCTGGTTCAGGTTATAAACCAGCCGTAACAACCAGCGGGTAGGTTCGGACACCAGCCGGATGTTCTCCAACCCACTCAGGTACTCGATTTGTTTGGGCGTCAACCACAGCGCTGCCTCTGCATCACCATCGCCCAGCAGGTCACTGCGCTCAGCTTCGTCGGGAACGATTGGAAACTCAATCTTATCCAGAAATGGGCGGTCTGTCTGCCAATAGTTGGGATTGCGGGCCATCACAATCTTTTTGCCTTCTTCCCAGCTTTGCAGGACAAACGGACCGGTCCCGACCGGCTGTGTGTTACATTCCCAACCTGCCATCCAGCCTGGATCGCCGCAAGCGTGGCGGGGGAAAATACCGAGTCCCCGCCCGCCAAATTGGCCCCACATGCCGGCAAACGGCTCTCGATAATGAAGCACGACAGAATAATCGTCGGGGACTTCAATGCTGTCAATCAGGTCAATGCCGGTACTGTGCGCCAAACGATTGTTGGGATTGCTGAGAGCCTGGTAGGTGAAGACGACGTCGTCACTGGTAAAGGGAGTTCCATCCGACCAGAGGATATGATCGCGCAGGTGCCAGGTAATGGTCAATCCGTCCGGCGAAACGCCGCCATTCTCAGTCGTGGGCAATTCTGTGGCCAGTTTGGCATAGTAAGAGCCGTCCGGTCCCAGTTCGGCCAAACCTTCATAAACCAGTTCGCCGAGTACCTCTTCGTAGCCGGTATCAGTCAGGTAGGCGTTGAAACCGGATGGATCACCGGGAATAGGAATGCTTATGATCTTGAGTGAGCCGGGCAAAGGCGGTTCTGTGGGCGGCGGACCGGCTTCAGAAGGCTGGCAGCCTACGGCCAGCAAGGTGAAAGCCAGCCCCAGGCAGGCCAACCAAAAATGTCTTGTCGTCCCCACTCAGTAGCCTCGCCCCATACCGCGATAGGTAAAGCCCAAAGCCTTAAGATCGTCGGCCACGTAAAGATTGCGACCGTCGACAATGAAGGGGTAGTTCATCGAGTCTCGAATCCGGCTCATATCCAGGTGTTTGAATTCATTCCACTCTGTACACACCACCAGCCCGTCACAGTTCTTTGCCAGGTCATAGGCGTCTTCGGTGATGAGCAAATCTTCAAGGACCATTGCCGTGTTTTTCATAGCAACCGGATCGTAAGCTTTTACCTGCACGCCTTCGTGCAACAAAAGGCGTGCAATTTCGACCGCCGGCGCTTCACGAATGTCGTCGGTGTTCGGCTTGAAGGCCAGCCCCATTATGCCGATGACCTTGCCGCGCAGCTTGCTGCCCAGTACCTCGCGCAATTTAAGGATGATCTGACGTCGCTGGTACTGGTTGATGTCCATGACCGATTTCAGCAACTGGGGATGGGTGCCGTGCGTGGACGCCATATGAGCCAATGCTTTGACATCTTTGGGGAAACAACTACCGCCATAGCCTATGCCGGCATCCAAAAAGTGGTGCCCGATACGCCCGTCGTAGCCCATGCCGACCGCAACTTCCTTAACATCGGCCCCCAACTGCTCGCAGATGTTCCCAATCTCATTGATGAAGGAAATCCGGGTGGCAAGAAATGCGTTCGAGGCGTATTTTATCATCTCGGCTGTGCGTAAGTCGGTAACGATGATCGGCGTTCGCAGACTCAAATACAACTGCGCGACCTGGTCGGCTGCTTCGCGTTGCAGGGAGCCAAGCACGATGCGATCGGGGTTCATAAAATCTGCAATGGCCGAACCTTCGCGCAGAAACTCCGGGTTTGAAACCACAGCGAAATCGATGGCTTCCTTCTGGTTGGCAGCAATGACGTCCGCCACCCAGTCACCGGTACCAACCGGAACGGTACTCTTGTTGACGATAATCAATGGATGATCCATCGTCCGCGCCACAGTCTCGGCCGTCTTTTGCACGTATTGGAGGTCCGCCTCACCGTCGACACCTTCAGGCGTGCCAACGGCAATGAAGACAAACTCTGCATCCGTCAACGCCTCGGCGTAGTCGGTCGTAAAGGTCAAACGGCCAGCCTGCGTGTTGCGCGTTACCATTTCCTGCAATCCGGGTTCGTAGATGGGAACGCCACCTTGCTGGAGCATTGCAATCTTGCTTTCATCTACATCCAGGCAGCGAACCCGATTTCCCAGGTCTGCGAAACAAGTGCCCGTAACCAAACCCACATAACCTACACCAATGACCGTAATCTGTCGCATCTATAACTCTCCCCCAATTATTCTTGACGCCTGTTTTATACGTGTGGTTTCTCAACGGCGGTCGATGCCAACGGTCGGGGCCATCTTCGAAGCTGAAGGGTGATACAAATTAGACGATCCAGCCAATCGATAGTACGGGCGTCGCTTTGAACGAGAAACCGACAACCTACACAAAAAGTGTTGACAAGTATCGCATAGAATCATCGACGATGCAAACTCTTTCCCAGCACAGGTTGTTTCGTTG
>CAZHBM010000337.1:0-4566 GCA_964529945.1 uncultured Anaerolineales bacterium
GAAGCTCTCAGCAGAACGAGTGGCAGCAAGAGACAGCCGAAAGCAACTGCATAGCCCCACTCGCGCAGGGAATAAGTGTCGATGCGCTGCATTCGCCAGGTCAGGTAGGCGGCGTAAATGCAGGTGGAAGCCAGCAATGCCAGACACGCTCCCAGGCTGCCTTTCCAAGGCACCAGCAATACAGCGAAGATAAGGTAGGCGGCCAAACGGTAGCCGGAAGCTGTGGCGGCAACACGCGGCCGATTCCAAATCAGCGTGAGAATGCTGGCGGCATTGACCGGCGCCAATACCACCAAAACGATGGACATAGGGATCAAGTTAATAGCAACCTGGGCGTAGTTGATACCCAACAGCACGGGCACCAGATTGCGTGCCAGTAGAAGTGTCGCAAAGACGATCGCAACGCCAACCACTGCCAACCATTTCATCAATCGGGCTATCCATGTGCGCACCTGTTCGGGTTGACCGCCCACGTGCAGCGCGGTCAGTAGGGGCACAAAAGCCATTGACAATTCGCTCATCCCGATGACGGCCGTGACAAAAACGCTAAACGTCAACCCGTAATAACCCACCTGCACGTAGTCTTGGGTGAAGGCCTGCACTAGTGGTTCGCCACCGCGCTGGACTGCGGTTGTCAATAGGCTGCTGACGAAAAATGCCAGGCCGAATTTGATGTAAGGCGCCATTTTTTTGAGGTCGAGACGCAGAGTCGGGAGGCCGGTCAGCCGTACATTCCAGACTAAGCCGAGTACAAGGGTGAGTATCTCTGCCAAGAGGAGACCTGCCACAGCGCCGCGCAAACCCGC
Organism: uncultured Anaerolineales bacterium; assembly: GCA_964529945.1. Lineage (GTDB taxonomy): Bacteria > Chloroflexota > Anaerolineae > 4572-78 > NAK82 > CAZHBM01. The sequence continues at coordinate 807 of CAZHBM010000337.1, forward strand.
CAAAAAGAACCCGGGGACCATCAATGCCATTCCCAGCCAGCGGCGAAACACTCTGATCATACCCCAACGGGCTGCCTGGTTAAATCCCAAAAAGAAGGCGAAAAGGAGATCGGTGACCGACCTAAGCAAGACCAGTGCTGCCATAATCGGCAGCACCAGTGGATCAATATCCTGCAACCAAAGAACCGTACCCGCCCAGTAGATGATAGCCACGCTCAGGCCGGAAACAAGGCGAATGCTGAACAAGTTACCGACAAACCAGGTCAGTCGCTGGCGGTCCCCGTTATGCAGTAACTCCGGGACGAAGCGGCCAATGATTGAGGTGAATCCCAATTCATTCAAAGCCACTGACCATAGGCAGAGCGAGATAAGCAGGGCGTAGCGGCCGTACAACTGTGGGCCCAGCAGGCGCGGAATCACCAGTGAGAACACCAGATTTCCGGCCAACAGGACGAAGCGTTGTCCTACCAGCAAGCCGACATTGCGGACCGCAATATTGGCGGCTGGCTCTTTTGCCCGCGGAGAATCTGTAACGTTCATGAGCGCGTCGTTCAAATAACCTTTGTCAGCCGTGAAGTCGTCGTCAGTCATACCCCAGTTTGGCCATGACCGGACCAGCCGTCTTTTCGATGTCATTCAGTTCCTGGCTGGTCAGGCCGCGTCGATATTTTCCGATGTTAACATGCTTGATGATTTCGATGGGAAACCCGCCAGGGTCGACACCCAACCAGTTGCCGAGAGCTTCTATTGTGAGCCGTGGTTGTGTCACTAGATTCTCATAGCGAATGATATGAATCCGGTCGGCGTGAGCTTCCATATTTTCGATGCACTGCAGCCAGCGCAGCGCCACTTTTTCGGCCGTGTTGAGGTTGTTGACCCAGGGGCGACGGCGCCACACCGTCCGCGCCAGCCGCAGAGTGGAACTGGTCACGTCACGACAATCGCGGTAGATGACCACGCAGCGTAGACCGGGCGCCTTGACCAAGTCATCCAACTCGAAAATGTAACCCGGATATTTGTCGCCGACGACGGCGTTGCCGGGAAATAATCGCCTGAGTGTGGCTTCAATCTCGGGGACAGCAATGCGATCAGCTTTCAGTTGGTGCAAAAGTGCCAGGTACCGGACGACGAGAGAGACGTTAACAACCAGGCGAACGGGCGATGGTACCGGCCTGGCGGGCACAGACCACTTGATGTTGATGCGCGTCAAGCGCCGCAATATGTAACGCGCATAAGTGGGATAAGAGCTACCCAGTCCCATAAAATTACCGAATTCTCTGGTGATCAACATGTCGGGATGCCGGGCGCACAGCTCCTGTAACATCGTGGTGCCTGAGCGCTGGTGCCCACAAAGAATCACGGCCATATGCTTTGGTGTGAGACCTCCTTGCATAAGTTACGGCCGAAGGACTTGAACACGACGTATGTCAAAGTCGTAGATCCGGATGCCATTCGGCGGATGGCAAACGTTGGGCCCGGCCAAACAAGAACGTGCTTTCGGCACTGGCGGCAGAGGGTGATCCTCTCAGGTACCCATAGCCTTCGGCCGTGGCGCTGATTGCCAGACATAGCAGCAGGTTGGGTACGACACGTGGAAACAGACTATCGCTTTCCTGCAGTCGTCTGAGGTCGGCCATTAGCCGGCGCATTCTGACGATTGGGATGAGCGGTGCAGCAATAGCGTAAACCAACCGTCTCCAAAGTGACCATTTACGGCTGCGAGTGCCAGCATATTTCCAACTGGCGCGAAACTCGTCGCGCAGCCAGGGCACGTGTTGCCATTGGTTCAAGTGGTAGACGATGGCTTGTGGGCAGAGGTAGAGCCGATGCCCCTGATCCAGCAGCTCAAGGTGCATCGCACTCTGTTGCATCAACATCTGCTCCAGCTCATCCGGTGGATAGTCCATTAGAAGCTCGCGCTTGTAACACGTATTGTGCCCGGGTAACGTTGGTTTTTCCCCGCCCTCGACCGGCTCCAGCCAGGGACCATATTCGATCAATAGCTGCGCCCAACTGACCACATTGCCGGGATTGGCATTACGAATAACGGGACCGACGCCGGCCCACGGTCCCCTATGAGCATCGATCAGAACTTCGGCCCAATCCGGGGCAGGAAAGGAATGATCCTCTCCGGTTACTATTAGTGGCGCTCTCGCAAAACGGATGCCCTCGGCGCTGGCCCGAGCATTTGAAACCACGTCCCTGGTTTCGAGAATCTGGTATGAGTGAAACATGGCCAAATCCTCCAGGTTGGCCTTCAAATTTCCCGTGGACGGCGTTACCAGGATAACTTCCAGGCTATTTCGTTTTGTCTGGGCCTGTAAAGCTTGAATGACACGCTTGACGTCTGGATAGCTGGTCGGCACTGCCAAAATGAAGGTAAGTGCGGGCAAATCCAAATCAGTCATTGCGCCGGCATCCTCGAGTCGGTCCAGTCTCATTGGTTGAACCCCCAATTCTCGGGCAAGGGCCGACCGATCAATTCGGCCAGCGGGCGATAACGTTCCCGATAATAATCTTTCAGTTGGTCACGCAGTGTCGCCGGTATCTCCGGCTTGGCGCACATTCTTTCGTAGAGCAGGCTGCGGAAGGTACGGCTGTGTTTCACCGTCCCGACCAGGTTGGGCAGGCCTAGCGACCGGAGTTTGCGAGACGTAGTGTATGCCAGCCACGCTAACCGGTAGCTGCGCGGTTGGCTGGCTGGAAAGACCTTTTTATGAATGCCGGGAGGCTCGAATTGTGCATCGACACCTACAAAGGCATAAATGTCTTGCGCAAAGGCCAGTGGATCCCGTTTCAAGTCGTCGAAGAAGAGCACCCGTATATTTTCACGCGGAAAACGCTGGAAATAGGGTGCCAAACGGGGATAGTAGTCGCATTGATTGAGAACCCGCGGTCGCCAGGCGAAAACCTCGAGTGGCATAGACCGGTTAAGTCCCAGGCTGTGAGCGAACAGATAATCGGATAGGATCAGGTCTGCCGGTTCTCGCAGACAGGCCAAGAGCTTGACTTGCGGCAGATAGTCCTTGATCCGTTCGGCCGTCTCTTCTGCCAGGAAATAGTTATGCCACAGTTCTCCTCGCGCTTTGCGGTGACAGCCGGCCTCAAAAAAACTGACATACCAGTTGAACCCGCGATGGAAGTTCACGTCGAAAAAACGGATGTCTTTCGCCACCGGTACAAACACTTCTGGATGCCGGCGCAAGATTTCATACATCCAACTTGACCCAGCTTTACGGGCGCCGATATACAGGAAAGTAGGATAGCAGGTCGTTTGGCTTGGCGAAGAGTGCGGTGGTTCGCCGAATTTATCCTCTGTCGCCATGTCTTTGCCTCCACATCTGTTTCAAGTAGCCTGTTGCCGTGGCGACTTGCGCCAGAAAAAACAGGCTGGTGATTGTGACGGCGCGGGCACCCAACTGGCTTGAGACAGGATAGCACAAAAGGTCCCGGTAGAAGCGGATCGATTCCAGCCCCTGCGTGGCTGATCGCCCTTCCAGATTCAGCTGGTGGAACAAGTAACTTCCCCTTCCGTAGGCGGCGTGCTGGTGCCAGAATCCGGACAGCGCCATAGAGCGGTGATGATAAACGAGCGCGGCCGGCTCATAGGTCATTTTGAAGCCGCGATTCAACCACCTCCGGCACCAGTCACGGTCTTCGGCGGCTGCATCGAATGTGGAATCGAAGCCTCCCGTGGTCATGAACAAAGCTTTGCGCACGGCCAAATTGTTGCTGGCCAAAAACTGTGCGTTACGATTAT
>CAZHBM010000338.1:0-4556 GCA_964529945.1 uncultured Anaerolineales bacterium
GCCCGTCACCTGGACAATGTAGGTGCCGGCCGGCAGGCTGCTGAACTGGTAGCCCCCGCCGTCACCGGTGGTCACGGCGTGAGTAAGATGGGAGTTGAGCAGAACCAGCCGGACCTGATAGCCCGCCAACGTCTTTCCATCTGCGTCGCGAAGCGTTCCCCGGATGATGCCCGCGCTGGGCGCCGGCGGCGCCGGCAAGATCAGGTCCAGGATAACCTCCGAGGTGCCATCTACCCATACCGCCTGGCTCAGATCGAACCCGGCGACGCTGACCGTATAGTCACCGGCTGCCAGATCCTCGAAACGGTAAAACCCCTCGGCGTTGGTCGTGGTGGTAAAAGAACTGCTTTCGCCGGTCAACAAAATCTCATATCCGGCCTGGGGCTGGCCCTGGTGGCTCAGCAAACTGCCGCTGAGGAGACTCTGTCCATCTGAAGGCGGCGCCGGCAGGGTGAGGTCCACCTGCACCGTCGCCTGGCCGTCGCACCAAACGGGGCGCGACAGCTCGCTGCCGATGACCTTGACAATGTAGACGCCGGCCACCAGTTGCGAGAAGGTGAAACGACCGTCGTCGTCAGTGAACGTGGATTTGGAGGAGCTTGAATTGGTGAGCGTCAACTGCTGGCCGGCCAAAGGTGCGCCTGCCTCGTCGGTCAACCGGCCGCTGATCACGCCCTGGCCGGTGTCGGCCGGCTTCGGTAACGTCAGCTCCAACTCCAGTTCTGAGTACCCGTTGGACGTGACCGATTGCGTCAACTGGGTGCCGACGACGCTCAGCGTATAGGTGTCGGCCGGCAGGCTGTCGAATCGGAATGCCCCCCGGCTGTCGCTCGTCGTCCCTATCGAACCGCTCGGGCGGGTGAGCGTGATTTGGTAGCCTGATCGTGGCGAGCCGAGGTGGTCGCGCAGGATTCCCCGAACGACCCCTCGGCCGAAGCGCTGGCAGAACGTCACAAAGTTGTAGTAGGCCGGTTTGCGCCCCGCCGCCCCGACCTGTTTCGAACGGAACAAGCCATATGATCTTTCCCCTGGAGCGAAGTCTTCGGTGCAGAACCAGATTCCCAGGGCGACGGATGGGTGGCTGTTGATCAGGTCGAGAGCCAGGCTGACGTTGCGTGCCTGGAAGAGCCGTTCTTCTTCCGTGTCCCGGTTGCTGGGCCAGCCGATTTCGGAAATGTACAGTTGTTTGCCGCTCTGAGAGCCTTCCGCGGTGCGGATGACCCGTTCCATCCCGCTGACGTAGTGCTCGAAGGTGTTCCGGACGGCGTACTCGTGTTCGGTCCAGTCCGTGGTGTAACCCTCGTGGGTGTACAGGTGATAACCGACGCCGTCGAAGGGGTAAGGCCGCCCGGGCATTCCCCATCCCAGGTATTCTCTGCCGTAATTGTAGGTGTCGCGCAGATATTGGGTGGGAGAGACGTTGCCGTTGATGTCCAGACCCTGAAGTGGACCGGAAATCAGTTTGACGTCTTCCATTCCCATCTCACGCTTGACTTTGGCGTGGATGCGCTCCAGCATCTCGGCGAACCAGGTGGGATGTATCCAGTGGCTATGACCGCCGTGCCAGTCATCCGGCTCATTGAATGATTCGAACACCTGGACGTCTTGACGAAATAGAGACACGATGCGTCCGAATGCCGCGGCGTAATCCTCGATCCAGCGTTGGGCCTGCGCCTTGTCTAACGAGGGGATACGCAGCACCGAATCGCGGAAGAAGTCGGGCGATGTGCTCACGGATTCGTGGCCGATCAACGCGTAGATGTTGAGGCCTTTGGCCTTGAAGCCGCCGATAATTGCCTGGTAGGCTTCGGCCCAGGTACGTCCCTGGAAACGGCGTTGATCGTCGGGGCCGGCCCACGGACCGAGTACAAAATTGATGCGGACCCATGCGGCGCCTGTATCGGCGATAGGGCTCGCATCGGCCACCGTGTCGGCCAGTGCGCCCTGGCGGGCGTCTGGCGCCACCACGAGCGGCCGGTTGGCGTCCAGACCGATCTTATGCGTCCTGAGTGCCATCTGTCTTCTCCCTGTCGTCAAGGAACCACATTCTAGGCCGAGGGTGCTGGACGGAGGAGATTGGAAGTGACCCTTTGTCTGACTCTTATGGTACCCGTTTTATCCAATCCGTCAACCGGGCGGGGGCTACCCCGTTATTAGAGTAGGCTAATTGGCACAGCTGGGGACAAAAACGACCGATGAGGAATCTGGAAAAGACCTGGCCGGGCGACTGCGTGTGAATCTGGGAGACAGCAAAAAACTCGACGCTCCGGTGAAAGAGCGTCGAGTTGTCTCTAAGCTGAATTTGCGGGTGGCGCCCGTCTACCCGGCGATTGGCCGGACCCTTATTGGTGAGACAGGTCGCATACCTTGCGGAAATGGAAGCCGTAAACGGCCAGGGTGATGGCTTGTGGAAACAGCTTCGGCTTGTGGAACAGGGCCCAGAAGAAGAGCTTCCAGTATTGGACGCGTTCTCTGCCACGGATGCCCAGGCGATAGATTGAGCGCAGGAATGCCAGGATGTGAGTCACGTCGATGGGCACCTCGATGGAAGGCGGCGGGCAATCTTTGAGAAAGGTTTTTACCCTCGCGTAGTAGTTCTTCGGGTCATAGATGTAGTCCAGGATGCGCAGGTATCCGTCGCGCAGCGTATCCATATTCATCTTGGGGATGATGTTGGTTGTCAGGTCAACGTTGTTGCCGGACAACTCGGCGATCAGGCGGCCTTCTTCGCGCATCCGCTCGTAAAGACGGGTGCCATAAGGTGCCTGCAGCAGACCGACCATTGCTGTCACGATACCGCTGCGCTGAATGAAATCGATTTGCTGCTGGAAAACTGATGGTGTGTCGCTGTCGAAGCCGACGATGAAACCTCCCTGTACCTGCAGGCCGGCGCGGTGGATCTTGCGGACGCTTTCCACCAGGTCGCGGTTCTTGTTTTGTGTCTTGCCACATTCGGCCAGGGAATCTTCGTTGGTGGTCTCGATGCCGACGAAGACCGTCTCGAAGCCGGCCTGGACCATCAAATCCATCAACTCCTCGTCGTCGGCCAGGTTGATGGAGGCTTCGGTGTTGAAGGGCAGGCCCACCTTGTCCCGGCGCCATTCGATCAGAGCCGGCAAAACTTCCTGTTTGAGCACCTTCTTGTTGCCGATGAAGTTGTCGTCAACGAAGAATATCCCGCCTCGCCAACCCAGGGAGTAAAGGGTATCCAGTTCGGTGATAATCTGTTGAGCCGTTTTGGCGCGCACCTTGCGGCCCAGCAGGGCGGTGATATTGCAGAAATCGCAATTGAAGGGACAGCCGCGGGTGAATTGGATGGCCATGGTGGCGTAACGCTGGAAGTCGGCCAGTTGCCACAACGGGTTGGGAGTTGTCTGGATGTCGGCGAACTCATTGGACTGGTAGACCCGTTTGGGTGTGCCCTGGCTCAGATCGGCCAGGAAGGGCGGCAACGTCAGTTCGGCTTCGTTGAGAATCAAGTGGTCCACGTCCGGAAACATATCCGGCTCGCAGGTGAAAAGCGGTCCGCCGGCGACGATCTTGACACCCGCCGCTCGGCATCGATCTATGATGGCGTGGGCGGAGTCCCTCTGGATCACCATCGCGCTCAGGAATACGTAGTCCGCCCACTCCAGGTCCTGCGCCGTCAAGTTGGTGACGTTGGTATCGACCAACCGTTGTTTCCACTCCACCGGTAACATAGCCGCGATGGTCAAAAGCCCCAACGGCGGCGCCCCGGCACGCTTACGGATGAATTTCAAAGCGTGTTTGAAACTCCAGAACGTATCGGGAAACTCCGGGTAAACGTGTAAAATATTCATCGCTTCCTCCTGAAAGCAGTAAACCTGTCCCTGCCACGATATGCCCGCTCGGCCCGGTAAGGGAAGAAGATGCCCTGATGAACGGGCGCTGCTGTCTTGAGTTTACTGACGTCACGTCAATTGGCGGGTGGTAGATTCAGTTGAGGCATTTGTGCCTCCGGCTCGGCGAGACCACGTCATAGGACGTACACCGTGCCGGCTATCCACCCTGGGCGCAAAGAGATTTCTGTGAAGCCATAAAAACCAATGGAGGAAATATGTTTCAACAGGCCGTTAATTGGCCCGGTTCGCAGTCACCAAATATATCTCCACCCACCAGCCACATCACTGTCCAATTTATGTTACCACCCGGCCAGACTGCTCACAAGTGGCTGAGGCTGTCTGCCGGGGCAAAATCTGTGTGAATCACTGCGAAATAAGATGGGGCCGCCAAGAAGCCGAGAAACTTTGCATTCTTGGGTCAGCAAGGGGTCATTTTTCGCAGGTCGGGCCATGGGGCCAGCCACGGGAGGGGAAAAGCAACCAGGCGTCCCTTTCAAAGGGTCGCCTGGTTATTGAGATATCTTCGTCTGTTGCGGCACTATGGGTTAAAGTAAACGGACCTAGCCGCGATCGGACTGTAAACGAATTGAACTGTCATTCTTCCTGTTTTGGACCTTCCTATACACTGTCTTTGGCCTAGCTGTACGGAATGTAGAGTGTCTGTCCGGCGAAAATCCTATTCAGATCGTAGAT
>CAZHBM010000339.1:0-4548 GCA_964529945.1 uncultured Anaerolineales bacterium
AATGACCTCATTGAGGCCACGATGGTAAGCCTGGCCAGGGACGAGAGCCGGCATCTATGACCCGCGAGTTGGACCGCATTCGAGATGAATATGCCCGCCGAGCCAGCGACCCGCGTCTAAGGGACCGCTACAGCCTGTTTGAGCCGGGTGTCCTGTTTATGCTGCAGACCCGCGAACGCGCGGCGCTGAAGCTGCTGCGCCGCAGCGGGATTGACTCTCTGGACCAAATGGATGTGTTGGAGGTCGGCTGCGGCAGCGGTGGGGTGTTGCTCGACCTGCTACGTTGGGGCGTCCGGCCCAGCCGGCTGCACGGCTGCGAGTTGGTGCTTCAGCGGGCATCACAGGCCCGCAACCGGTGCCCGGCGCGCACGCCGATAACAGTCGCCGATGGGGGTAATTTGCCTTATTGCGACTCGTGCTTCGATCTGGTGGCCCAGTTCACCGTTTTCACCTCGGTGTTGGATGCCGATTTGCGCCGCCGCATCGCCGAATCGATGTGGCGCGTACTGCGCCCTGGCGGGGCCGTCTTGTGGTACGATTTTCGCTACCAGGGCAATAACCCGGCCGTGGCCGCCATTCGCCCGGCCCAGGTTGGACAGTTGTTTCCCCAGGGGCAGATGTCCGGCGTGCGGGTGACGTTGGCGCCGCCCATCGCCCGTCGTCTGACCAGGTTGTGTTGGTGGGCCAGTGAAACGTTATCTTTTCTGCCGTGGCTGCGCAGCCACGATCTTATTCTAATCCGAAAACCGGAGTAACCAGATGCTTTCCCCCATTCCGTTTGACCGACCAACAATTGACGAAGAAGAGATCGAAGCCGTGACGCAGGTTCTGCTGTCGGGTTGGGTCACAACCGGTCCCCAAGCCAGACTATTTGAAGAACGTTTCGCCGCCTTTGTGGGCAGTCGCTTTGCGTTGGCAGTTAACTCCGGCACGGCGGCCCTGCACCTGGCACTGGCAGCCGCCGGCATCGGCCCGGGAGACGAAGTGATCACCACACCGCTCACATTCTGCGCCACGCTGCACGTCATCACCCATCTGGGCGCGCGGCCGGTACCGGTCGACGTGCATCCGGACGATTACAACCTGGATCCGCGGGCGGTGGAAGCGGCCGTTACGCCGCGCACGAAGGCCATTCTGCCGGTCCATCTGGCCGGCATCCCCTGCCGGATGAACGAACTGGAGGCCATTGCCGCGCAACACGATTTGTTCCTTTTCGACGACGCCGCCCACGCCCTGGGTGCGTCGGTCGGCAAACGCAAAATCGGCAGTATCGGCACCGCCACCGAGTTCAGCTTCTACGCCACCAAAAATCTGACCACGGCCGAAGGTGGCATGTTGACCACCGACGACGAAGCCTTTCTGAAACGCGCCCGCGTCTTGAGTCTCCATGGCCTGACGCGTGACGCCTGGAGCCGGCGCGACGGTGACGAAGCGTGGCGCTACGACGTCATTCTCTCGGGATACAAATACAATATGGCCGACATTCAGGCCGCGCTGGGCCTGGTGCAACTGAAGAAACTGCCGCACATGCTGAAACGACGGGCCGAGATTCACAGCCGCTACCGAGAGGCTTTCGAGCAGCTACCGGCACTGATCCCGGCGCCGGCGGCACCGGCCGGCAGCCGGTCGGCTCACCACCTGTACATGCTGCGACTGCGGCAGGAACAACTGGGCATCAACCGCAATCAATTCTACCGCGAACTGCAGGCGCGCGGTATCGGCGCTTCGGTACACTTCATTCCCGTCTACCACCTGACCTACTTCAAAGCTCATTTCGATTGGCAACCGGCCGATTTTCCGGTCGCGGAAAGCATCTTTCAAAGTACGATTTCCCTACCCTGTTACCCGTCGCTGCAAGAGGACGAGGTGACGCGCATCATACAGACGGTCTCGGACATCGCCACCCAGTCCGGCCGTTAGTCGCCGATAAGGAGAGGTCGTTTACCCATGGCCCGGGTCGAAAACAGCTTGCGACGCGCACTGGATATTATCGTCGCCGTGCTGGGACTGATTTTTCTCAGTCCCCTGGCCCTCGTGCTGGCGCTGCTGATCAAGCTGACCTCCCCCGGTCCTGTGTTCTACCGGGCCAGGCGCGTGGGAAAGGGCGGTTGCCAGTTTGCGCTGCTCAAATTCCGCACCATGGTCCAGGACGCCGACCGGCAAGGGCCGCCGCTGACTTTGGCCGACGATACACGCGTGACCACAATTGGGCGCTGGCTGCGCGGGCACCGGTTGGACGAATTGCCGCAGCTATGGAACGTCCTCAAAGGCGATATGAGTCTGGTCGGTCCGCGGCCCGAGGATCCCTACTACGTGTCTTTCTACTCGCCGGACCAACGGCAGGTTCTATCGGTCCGTCCGGGGGTTACCGGGCTGGCTCAAATCGGCTTCAGAAATGAGGGCGACCGCCTGCGGTCGGCGGTCGACCCCGAGAAAACGTACACCCGCGAGATTTTGCCGGCCAAGCTGGCCGTTGACCTGGCCTACCTGGAATCGCGCACGCTGCTCACCGACGTGCTCGTTCTGCTGCGCACCTTGCGCATCTACCTGGGCAATCGTACGTTGCTGCTGTTCGACCTGGTCAGCCTAGGGTTGGCTTTCGTCCTGGCCTTCGTCATCCGGTTTGATGCCAGCAGTTACAGCGCAACCGGTCAACTGGCGCTCTACTGGCCGGTATTCCTGCCCATCGCCACCATCAAGCTGATCGTCTTCGAGCGTATGGGGCTTTATCGCCGCGCCTGGCGTTTTGCCAGCGTCAAGGACATGCTGGCAATTGTGCTGGCCGTGGCTATGGGATCGACGTTGAGCGGGGCATTGATTTTGATCCTGTGGGCCTGGCCGTGGAGCTCGACCTTCGTGCACGGGTTCCCGCGTTCGGTCATCGTCATCGACGCCATGCTGACCCTGTTCCTGATCGGGGGTCAACGTTTTTTCACCCGTTGGCGCCGCGAGATGGCCCTGGAAGGCGGTCGCAACGGCCATCGGGGAGATCAGTTGGCCCGTTCCGTGCTGCTGATCGGGGCCGGGGAGGCCGGGGCCGTCGCCGTGCGCGAGATGCAGCGCAATCCCCAACTGGGCTACCGCCCGGCAGGATTCCTGGATGATGACCCGGATACCCGCGGGCAGAGCATTTACGGCGTGCCGGTCGTCGGGCCGATCAGTCAATTGCCGCAGGCGGCCAGCAGTCTGGCCGTTAGCGAGGTGTTGATCGCCGTGCCGGCCGCGCCGGGGGAACTGGTGCGGCGTGTCTTCCAACTGGCGAGGGAAGCCGGGCTGGCAGTGAGAACACTGCCTACTTACGACGAAGTTCTAAGTAGCCACGTCAGCGTGCGCCGCGCCCGCGAAGTGCGGCTGGAGGACCTGTTACGGCGCCCGCCGACACCGATGGAAATGAGCGGCATTGCCGCCTATCTGACCGATCAAACGGTGTTGGTCACCGGTGCCGGCGGCTCGATTGGGTCCGAACTCTGCCGCCAGGTGTGCCGTTTTATGCCCGCTCACCTGCTTTTGTTCGACCACAGCGAAAATAACCTTTACCAGATCGACGCAGAGATGAACCTCAATTTCCCGGATGTAGACTGCCGGCCCATTCTGGGCACCGTGCGCGACCAGGCCAAGCTGGCTCACCTGTTGGTCGACCACAAACCAAGTGTGATCTTTCACGCCGCCGCCTACAAACACGTCCCTTTGTCGGAGAGCAACGAGGATGAGGAAATCCTGAACAACGTGATCGGCACCCACAACCTGGTTTCGGCGGCGGTGTCGTGCGGTGTACCGCGCTTCGTGTTCATATCGACCGACAAGGCCGTGGCACCGATCAACGTAATGGGCAAAACAAAACAGGTGGGTGAGTGGATCGTCCAGGATGCCGCTCAACGCAGTGGGTTGCCCTACGTGGCGGTGCGTTTTGGTAATGTACTCGGCAGTCACGGCAGCGTGGTGCCCCTTTTTCAATCTCAAATCGCTCACGGTGGCCCGGTGACCGTCACGCACGCCCAGGTCACCCGCTACTTCATGACCATTCCCGAGGCAGCCAGGCTGGTATTGCAGGCCGCCATTCTAGGCCGGGGGGGCGAGGTTTTCGTCCTCGACATGGGTGAGCCGGTTCGCATTTACGATCTGGCCTGCGACCTGATCCGCTTGAACGGATTGGAGCCGGAGCGGGACATCTCCATTGTGTTCACCGGCCTGCGCCCCGGGGAAAAACTGACCGAAACCCTGTACAATGCCGGAGAACAGGTGTCGAGCACCGGCCATCCGGGTATCCACCTGGCAAATACCCGGTCTCCGCTGACTGCCGGCCAACTGAGCCAGCTTCTGGCGGCGTTACAGGCAGCCGCCCAGGCACACAATCTGGGACAAATCAGGCAGTTGCTGGACGGAGCCGCCGGCCCGCTGCAGCCATAGGCGCCGTGGGCCACAGTCAGTCCCGGCCGATATTTCTCAAATCCCTTAATATCCCGGCAACTCAGGCGACAGGATGACTGAAAAAGAACAACGACCGCCGGTAGTCTTATATCTCTTTCTGGAGGCCGCGCTGATTCTGGT
>CAZHBM010000340.1:0-4537 GCA_964529945.1 uncultured Anaerolineales bacterium
CACCGTTTTGACGAGCGAGTAGAAAAAGGTAGGATTTTCTATTAATTGTGGGGGAAAACCTCCCCCACAAAATATGAAAAGGCCGTGTGCTCATAACGGTCCGCATCCGAACCGTTCCCCAGTGCAGGCTCCCGGCGAGTCCGTGACTCGCCGGGCAAAAGGGGTTCCGACTGTGAACCTTGAATGCCTATGTGTGAAGATGTGGCAGGACTTTAGCGCCTCCCCCGTGCGTTCCGGCGGGTGCCCCGTGGAAGGCCGGGACTGGCGCACACCCGCCGGGAGAGTGTTTGCGGTGTCCGGGCCGGTGAGGGGTGCAGAACCGTCACCGTTTTGACAAACGGTGGAAAAAGGTGGATTTCTTCATATTTATTGTGGGGGGAAACCTCCCCCACAAAATATGAAAAGGCCGTGCCCTCATAACGGTCCGCATCCGAACCGTTCCCCAGTGTAGGCTCCCGGCGAGTCCATGACTCGCCGCACCCGCCGGGAGCAGGGGAAAGCCCCGGAGAGACGGCCAGGGCGCCTGGGCGCCCCATTGTTGTGCCTGCCGGCGCCAGGCGGTTTTGTTCGCCGGCTGCAATGAATGGTATAATCGATCTTTGATATGCCGCTTAGAAAGGCTAGACTGTGAACGCTGAAATCGTGGTCTCGGGAAGTGAACTGTTGCTGGGTGATTCAATCGACACCAACTCGGCGCTGATGGCGCGTTTGCTGCGCGACATCGGTCTTAACCTGTATTACAAGACCACCGTGGGGGATAACCGCCGGCGCATGGCATCGGTGTTGACCATCGCCCTGGAGCGGTCCGACGTCGTGCTGACCTCGGGTGGGCTGGGGCCGACGGTGGACGACGTGACCCGCGAGGCCGTGGCCGATGCCCTGGGGCGCCCGTTGGTGTTTCATCCGCAGTTGCTGGAGCAGATAACGGCTCGCTTTGCCCGCTTTGGCCGGCCGATGACGGAAAACAACCGCCGCCAGGCCTACGCGCCTGAGGGGGCGATTCTGGTTCCGAACCCGGTCGGCACGGCGCCGGCCTTTATCGTCGAGGACCAGCGCGGCACCGTGATCTCCCTGCCCGGCGTTCCCAGGGAACTGGAATACCTGATGCAACACGAGGTCGTTCCCTACCTGGAACGGCGTATGGGCGAACACGCCGTGATTGTGGCCAAGGTGTTGCATACCTGCGCCGTCGGTGAAAGCCGGGTCGACTCGTTGATCGCCGACCTGATGGCCGGCACCAACCCCACGGTTGGGCTGTTGGCCCACGCCGGCCAGGTCGACGTGCGCATCACCGCCAAGGCGACCGACCGCAGCCAGGCCGAGACCTTGATTGCCCCGGTCGCGGCCGAGGTAAGAAAACGGTTGGGGCGCGCCGTCTACGGCGAGGACAGCGACACGTTGGAGGACGTGATCGGGCGCCTGTTGGTCCAGCAGGGTCATACAGTGGCCATTATCGACACCGCCGGCGACGGGTTGGCCGGCCAGGCACTGTTGGCCGGCCAGTATGCCGGCTTGCTGCGCGGCCATTCGACCTACGCCGGCCTGACCGAGGCGGTTGGCGCTTTGCAGCCCAAGGTGGACCTGCCGCCCGGCCTTTCAGAAAAAGCCGCTGCCGCAGCGGCGGCTTTCGTTCGCCGCCAAAGCGGCGCCGACCTCGGCCTGGCCATTTGGGGCGACGTGCTCAGTAATACCGAACCGGGCCAGGCAAACCCTCCCTTTTACCTGGCGTTGGACGACGGCCGGCAAGTGTACTCCAGACGTTTCCAGTTTGGCGGCGATACCGAAATGAGGCGGCGTTGGCTAAGCGTGCGGGCGCTGGACCTCTTACGCCGTTATTTGATTGGGGCCTTAGCAGACAATCCAGGAGGCATCGATGAAAAATGAAGGCCTTGAACGGCGCGTGGGCGATGCCCTGAGCGCCGCGAAACAAACCCTTTCGGTCGCCGAGTCGTGTACCGGCGGCCTGTTGGGCAGCCGTATCACCGACGTGCCCGGCAGCTCGGAATACTTCATGGGCGGCGTGATCGCCTATTCCTACCAGGCCAAAGAGGACGCGCTGGGGGTGCTGCACGAGACGCTGACTCAGTATGGCGCGGTCAGCGAGGAGACGGCGCTCGAGATGGCGCGCGGCGCCCGGCGATTGTTGGGCACCGATTTCAGCCTGTCCATAACCGGCATCGCCGGACCGGGCGGTGGCATGCCCCACAAACCGGTGGGGCTGGTCTACATCGCGCTGGTTTGGGCCGGCGGCGAGCTGTGTCGCCGCTTCGTCTGGGGCGGCGACCGGATCGAAAACAAAGAGTTGTCCGTGGATGCCGCGCTGGAGATGTTGCTGGCCCACCTGGAGCAAGAGGGCGCTTAGGCGGCACGGGGCGTCATGCCGCCCGAACCGCGCCCACAGCCGCACCTAGGGCCACACTATTGACATAATCATAAAGAACCCCTGCCACACCAATCCTGGCCAGCCCGGGTAAGACAGCCGGGCCAGCCGGCGGCGCAGTAGCAGCCCCCGGCCCAACTCGTGGGCCATAATGTGGCGGTTGTAGTCCTCGAAAGCGAAGTCACCGCCGGCAAACGCTTGCACCAACTCTTGGGCCGCCACCTCACCGTATTGCAGGGCGAACGAGATTCCCTCGCCGACGAAGGGATCCACGCCGGCGGCGTCACCGGCCAGCAGCAGGTGTGGCAACGAATACGGTTGGGCCGGATCGAACCACCATTCGGGGTGGCCCTGCCAGGCCTGGTCGTGGTCCAGTGCTTGGCGCTGCTTCAAGCCGTCTTCAAATAGGCCCTTCAGGTCGGCTCGCGGGCGGTTGGGGTAGAAGCGGCTGTCGTAGATGCCGCGATTCATCATCGCCTGTCCCTGCTCCCAACATGGGAAGTCCCAGATGTAACCCTGCAACCCCTGGCCCAACGGCGTGAAGTCGAACGTGGCCATGTGCTGTCTGAATTGGGGCGCTTTGCCGGCGTCGGCCGGGGTCAGAATCTCGATCAGCCGTGAAACGCGCCCGTTGCCGCGAATGCCCATGTGGCTGCGGACCAGGCTGTTGGCCCCGTCAGCGCCGACCAGCACCCGCGCCCGGTAACTGTTGTCGCCGGTGTCGATTTCCACGCCGTTTTGGACCACCTGGAAGGCTTTGAGCGGCTCTTCCTCATGAAGTGTCATTCCCTGCCGGCGGGCGGCGTCGACCAGGGCGGCGTCGAATTGATAGCGGCGCACGACTCGGAAGTAGTTCTTCTGGCGCCAGAAGAATCGCCGCCGGTGGAAAAGGAACGCCACGTTGTGGATCGGCATCGAGGGCACGTCCAGTCGCAGACGTAATTTTCTCAGGGCGGTGTCGGCCGGGCGCATGATGCCGCCGCCGCACAGTTTGTGCCGCGGGTGCCTGGCCTTTTCCAGCACCAGGGTGCGCGACGCTAATTCGGGCGCCAGTTTGTGCAGGTTCAACCAGGTTGCCGTGCCGGCCGGCCCGCTGCCGGCGATTATGACGTCGTAATCGAAATCGGCCACGATGAACGTCTCCCTTTCGCTGCCAGGCTGGGTTTGGTATACGGCGCTATTGTACCCGATTGTCGGAGCGTTGCTAAAAACGGCCGCCGGGCGTGGATGTGCCCCCTTTTTTTGGGGGAAAACCACGGCAGTCGGCGGCTGGTTTCTCCTGCAACAAGATTGGGCCACTTTCAGCGGGCGCGGGCGGCTTACTGCACGCGCTCGATGTCGAACGGTTGATCCAGTGTCTCGGCCGTCGCCTGCACGGCCTCCTCCGGCCCCACGACGACGACCTTGCCGGCATGCGCGACGGCATCGAAATAGGGCGCCATGCGGTGAAAATCGGCCAGGCTGCTGGCCAGGATTTCGTCCCGTTCCTGTTGGCGGACCGCATCCGTTTTGCCGATCAGGAAACGCAAGGTGCTGCGATAACCCTTGGCATCCGGCAACTGGTAGGTATCCAGGCCGCCAATTGTGCCGATGACACTTTTGGTCAGCTCCGGCCGGCTCATTTTGACCTGCCGCAGAAATTCACCGCTGGCGTCGTAGGTAACCAGCGTACCGGCCGGGCTGGGGTCGCGGAATGATAGGAAGCACAACGCGCCCGAATTGTCGTAGAAACTACAGCTGCAATCGTAGGCGCCGCCCCGGGCGCGCACTTGATCCCACAGCCAGGTGTTTTCCAGGTAATTGCAGATCACTTTCGCCGCCCCGCTGAGTTGGTAACCCAGCCCGTACAGTCCGGCCGCTTTACCGGCGAAGCTGACCTGGGCGTTGATTACCAGCCCTTCCGAGTTGGGGTTGAGCCTGGGCGCCCACGTTTCCTCGACCGCCGCCGCCTTGGGCCAGCGGTCCAGAATACTCTGCAGGCGCTTAACGCACTCGCCGGCCGCCGCCTCGTCGACGGTCACGTTGCAGGTCACGCGGCCGGCGGTCGTCAACCGGCGGCGCATGTCCAGTAAGAGGTCGATGGTTTCGGGCACGCTGTTGACCAGGTCGGCGTTCAGGCGGCGCAACAGGTGCAGGTGCGAGAGGCCGTCTGTGGCT
>CAZHBM010000341.1:0-4528 GCA_964529945.1 uncultured Anaerolineales bacterium
CTGGCGTCAATCCGACTGCACCGGCAGGGGCAGAAGAACGGAGAAGGAGCTCCCTTTCCCCTCCTCGCTTTGGACCTCGATCTCGCCGCCGTGGTCGTTGATGATGCGCTTCGCGGTGGGCATGCCGAGGCCGGAGCCGGATTTTTTCGTCGAGTAGTAGGCATTGAATATCTTCTCGAGCACCTCGGGGGACATGCCTATTCCCGTATCGGTGATGGCGATGCGGCACATGGGGCCTTTGAGGCCCGTCCGTATCATCAGCTCGCCGCCGTTGGGCATCGCCTGCTGGGCGTTTATGACGATGTTGAGGAGGGCTTGTTTGATGGCATCGCTGTCGATCCGTTGATGTGGACCGAAACGGCCTATCCCTGAGATAAATCGCCTTTTTCTAACCTTTCCCCAATGACGAGTGCCGGCTCCCTATACGCCGTGCGTTGGCCCTGGCAATCACTTGTCAAACCCAAAATCCATGTTATAATTAGACATAAAGTGGCAACCTGATTCCTGATTGGTTGGAGTGAGGCACGTTATGCACGATGCGAACGACATGGATATATTGGCTTCGGCTGTCAATGCTGCCAAAAGCGGTGACCGGGAGACGGCATACGCTTTGCTGCGCCAGTTGATCGAGGCTGACGATAGCAACGTTACCGCCTGGTTGTGGTTGGCCGGCGTTACCGATGAGCCACGCGAAGCCCAGGTGGCACTCAAGCGGGTACAGGTACTCGATCCCGGCAATCCCAAATTGGAGCAGGCACGCGGCTGGCTGGAACGCCGCCGTGAGACGGCGATCGAGGACAGAGGCGTTGGTGAGACACCGTCCGATTCCGAGAAGACACCGGAGAGTGTGCTGGACGCACAACCACCAGAACTGACTGCGGACGAGGCTGTGACCGAGCCGGTGCAGCCGGCAGCCGAGAGCGAAAGTGCGGTGGAGCCGGCGGTGGAAGACCGAGAACAGGCGGAACCGCAATCGGAGCTGCGTGACGAGCCGCCGGCGCCACCAGTGGTTGCCGACGAGGAGTCGGCGATGATCGAAACGCCCGTCGTTCCCGCCGAAGTAGGACTTGCTCCGGTGGATCAGGAATGGCCGCCGGCCGGCCGGCCGGTACGCCGGCAGGGCGTACGCTGGAAGGTGGTCGGACTGGCGGCAGCGCTGTTGGGTTTGCTCTTGCTGGCTTTGATCGGCCTGGCTCAATGTGCCAGCGTCGCCGGCGCCGAGTTGGGACCTGGACCGACGGCCACTCCCTCGAATGAGGAGCGCGTGGCGGCCTTACGTCCCAATTTGGAAGCGGCCCGGTCCCAGGGGCACTGGCAGGATGCGCTGTCCGTTCTCAGGGTTATGGGGGCACTTACCCCCGAAGACGAAACCTTGATTCGCGAGACGGCTGATGCCTACTACCAGTATGCATTGCAGTTGCGTGACGAAGGGCACCCCGAGCAGGCTTTGGAGCCGTTGGAGCAGGTCTTGTTCCTCTTCCCGGACGAAAACCGAGCATTACAGGAGCAGCAGAACCTGCAGCAATTGATCAAGGGCAAGGCGGAAGCGGCGGCCGGCAACTGGTCGTCGGCTGTCGCCACGTTGACCGATCTCTACGAGCGCGATTCACAATATGCCGGCGTGACCACACTGCTGTACGACGCCTATTGCGGATTGGGACAGTCCCAGCAGCAAAGCGGTCGTCTTGTGGCCGCCAAGGAGTCCTTTGCTGCCGCCCTGGCGATTCACCCCGACGGGCAGTTGGCACAAGAAAAGGCCCGGCAAGTGGCCCTTCTGCTGACCCCGCCCACGCCCACCCGGACACCAACGCCGACCGCCTCTCCGACCATTACTCCTACACCCCAGCCCAGCGCGACCCCGACTCCGGATCCTGCCCGACAGCGGATCGAGGTCGATATTTCCGAGCAACGGATGTACGTCTACCAGGACGATCAGCTAATCTGGGATTGGGTCTGTTCCACTGGAGAGCCGGGCAAGGACACCGCTCCAGGAACTTATGCCGTGCGATCCAAAATCGGCACCGCCTATGCCAGTACCTGGGACCTGGACATGCCCTTCTGGATGGGTATCTACGAGTCCGGGCCGCTGGAAAACGGCATTCACGCCTTACCTATCCAGCGCTCAACCGGATCCAAACTATGGGAGGGCTATCTTGGACAACCCGTCTCATATGGATGCATCATCCTCAGCGACGAAAACGCGCGCACGCTGTACAACTGGGCCCAAATAGGCGCACCGGTAATTGTTCGATGGTAAGGGGAAGGAAAGAAGCGTATGCGAATTGCCGTCTTGTCTGACATTCACGACAACATCTGGAAACTGGAAACACTACTGCATCAGATCGACTCTGCCGGAGCCGTCATCTTCTGCGGCGATTTTTGCGCACCGTTTACTTTGACCCAGATTGGCAAAGGGTTCGACGGTCCGGTCCACGTCGTATGGGGGAATAACGACGGCGACAAATGGTTGTTGACCAGAAATGCGTTGGCTGTCGGCAATGTGACGCTGCATGGAGAGTTGGCCGAACTGGAGTTGGGCGGTCGCAAGATCGCAGTCAATCACTACCCGGCCATCGCCCAACAACTGGCGCTGTCCGGCACCTACGATGCCGTCTTTTACGGGCACGATCACACAGCTTTTCAGTCACAGGTCGGGCGGACACTGCTCCTGAATCCAGGCGAGGTAATGGGACGCTTTGGCAAATCCACCTTCGCCTGGTACGACACGGAAAGCAGCACCGCCCAAATTGTGGCCGTATCTGCCTGACGCGCCATTAGTGCCAGGCGTGATTGAGGGGCACTTCACGCTCGTCTTGCGAAAGGCAAGCCGTTATCTGGTTGCTGATTTGGTCCAAGTCGTCTTGAAAACGGACGAAATCCAGATCGTCGGCAGACACGGTCAAAACCTGGCACGAGGTGAAATTGTCGATCCAATCGTTGTAGAATGTGTTGAGCTGTTCCAGATAAGCCGGTGAAATGTCGCGTTCGAAATCCCGGCCGCGTTTGGCGATCCGCTCCAACAGCACCGGCACCGAAGCGCGCAGGTAGACCAAGAGATCCGGCGGCGGCAAAAACATCACCAGAACCTCGTACAATTCCCGATAGCTGCGATAATCGCGATCGTCAATGTTTCCCTGGCGATACAGGTTAGCGGCAAAAACCTCCGCATCCTCGTACACCGTCCGATCCTGGACTACCGAAATCGGACTCTGCAGCAATTGGTGATGATGGCGCAGCCGCCGTGAAAGAAAGAATATCTGTGAATGGAAACTCCATCGCCGCATGTCCGCGTAGAAGTCCGCCAAATAGGGGTTGTCCCCCACGGCTTCGTAGAAGGGATGCCAACCCATCTTCTCGGCCAGCATAGCGGTTAACGTGCTTTTGCCGACGCCGACGTTGCCGGCTATGGCGATGAAATGTTTCTTTACCTATTTGCGACCGATTGCATTGTCAGCCCCCGGCGGCTGTGATATACTGCGCCCATTCCTGATCCGTGGAGATACACCCATGCTGGCATTGGTGACCGGTGCGACTGGTTTTGTTGGCTCCAATTTGGCAGCGGCATTGGTCGCTCGCGGTGACCGCGTCCGCGTCTTGCGTCGAGCCAGGTCCAAACTCGACGCTCTAGACGGGACTCCCGTCGAATATGCTGTCGGCGACCTGCTCGACCCCGCCTCCCTGCAAGCGGCCATGCAGGGCTGTGACGTGGTCTTCCACGTGGCTGCGCTTTCCGAATACTGGCGCAGCGGCACCGAGACTGTATACCTGGTCAACGTGGATGGAACTCGTTCTGTAATGCGAGCCGCTCTCGAGACCGGTGTTTCTCGCGTGGTGCATACCAGTTCGGTCGCCGCTTTGGGCTATGCCCGGGCGGGCCATCTGGTCGACGAAGGGCAGGAATTTCCTGCTGATCTGTCATGGTTTGTTTACGGTCACAGCAAGTATTTGGCCGAACTGGAGGTACGAGCGGCTGTCGCCAAAGGGTTACCGGCCGTCATAGTTAACCCTGGGATCGTCATCGGTCCGCGCGACATCAACTTCGTATCGGGCAGCCTAATCCGCGCATCCAGACGTGGGCAACTGCGCTTTGTGCCTCCCGGCGGATCGAACATGGTGCACGTTGCTGACGTGGTCGCCGGGCAATTGGCGGCTGCCGAACGTGGCCGCATCGGAGAGCGCTACATTCTGGGCGGCGAGAACCTGTCGCATTGGGATGCGGCTGCAATAACAGCTCAAGTGACCGGCGGTCCCGGCCCACTGCTCGTCCTGCCTGCGTGGTCGCTGGCGCCCCTGGGTGGGCTGGTGGACCTCTTCAACCGGATCAATCCCCGGCCCCCACTGGTGATCGGCCAACAGATTCGACTGGGTGGTGAATGCTTCTACGTGGACAGCAGTAAGGCGATCCGCGAGTTAGGTCTGCCGCAAACACCCTATCGCCAAGCGGCAACTGATGCTTACAACTGGTACCGGCAACATCAACTGATCTGAAAGCCCTGGTCGCACCCCAATGCTTGCCGGCCAGCTTACG
>CAZHBM010000342.1:0-1047 GCA_964529945.1 uncultured Anaerolineales bacterium
CGGTCGGCGGCGCGTAGCCCGTAATAGGAATCCGGCGCCCAGGCAACGGTGGCTTCAAAGGCGGTCCTCGCTTCTTCCTCATTACCCAATCCCAGCCAGGCTTTGCCCAGCCAGAAGCGCCCGCCGGTGGCCGCTTCAGCTTGCGGATAATCATCGACCAGTCTTGCCCAACCCAGGCGGGCCGATTCGAAATCATCTCTCTGGAAGTCGAACAATCCGGCTCGCAGCAGGGCGTCGGGCGCCCCGTCGTCCAATGGGAAGCTATCGGCCAGTTCGCGCAACGTGCCGGCAGCGGCGATTAAGTCATCGGCTTCGGCCTGCAGCCTGGATCGCTCCCAGAGGGCGGTCGGCGCCAGGCCCGAGTCGGGCTGTTGCTGGACGAACTCGTAATAGGTGGTGATGGCCCTGTCCGGTTCGCCGCGCCAGGCATAGGCGGTGGCCATTTCCAGCCACGCCTGCCTGGCATGGCTGTTGTCGGGATAGTCCTCAATCAACTGTTGAAAGCGTTCGATGGCCTGGGTAAGATTGCCGTTGGCCCGCAACGCCAGGGCCAGGTACC
The DNA here is from genome assembly GCA_964529945.1 of uncultured Anaerolineales bacterium. GTDB lineage: Bacteria > Chloroflexota > Anaerolineae > 4572-78 > NAK82 > CAZHBM01. The sequence continues at coordinate 560 of CAZHBM010000342.1, forward strand.
AAATTGCATCACCGGGCGCCTCGCCGGGGTTGGCTTCTATCAGCCGGGTGAAGGCATCGATCGCCGGTTGGTAAACCTCAGCGTAGAAGTCCACCAGACCGCGTTGGAAGTCGTCCACCGGTACGTCGGCGTTCACCAATTCCACCAGCGACAGATAAGCGTAATTGGCCTGGGGATAGAGATCGACCGCCTCTGCAAAGCGGGAGTAGGCGGCCTGTGAATCCTCAGCCAACAGGTACGCCTGTCCGGCCTGGTAAAGAATGCGCGCCCGGTAGGTATCAATTCGAGAGACATCGAGAATGGCGTCGTATTGGGCAACTGCAGCGGCGACGTTGTCCTGGGCCAGCTCGGCCTGGGCGATGCCTTCGCGCATGTAGACCGCCCATCCGGTATCGGGCGCGGACGCCAGTCCCTGGGTATAGGTGGTGATGGCCCGACTGTAGTCCAATTTGAGCATTGAAGCCTGGCCCATCGCCTCGTAGGCATAG
>CAZHBM010000342.1:1057-4520 GCA_964529945.1 uncultured Anaerolineales bacterium
GGTTTGGATCGTCGCGGCGCAGGAGAGCATCAGCCCGAATAATGTACGCCAAGGCCGAATCCGGATTGCGCCGGACCGCTTCGTCGAACCAGACGTCGGCCGGTTCGTTCACATCTTCGGGGTGGCCTTCCGCCAGTTGGCCCATCGCCTCGTAGGCATAGGGAGCCAGCGTTTGATCGAGAGCCAGGTATTGCCGGTAAGCATCAATCGCCGCATCCAGGTCGCCGGCTGCCTCGTGGGCTTCGGCCATCAAGAACCAGGCCGAGGACAACCGGTTGTCCTGTGGGTAAGCCTCCGTGAAAGCCAACAACGCCTGGACGGCGCCGGTGTAGTCCTGGCCGGCAAATCGGCTTCGGCCCAGCCAAAAGGCGGCTTGTTGCCGTTCCTCCGGATCGGCACCAGAATCCGCCAGGAGGGCGTCAAACTCGGCGGCAGCGGTGTCATACTCCCCACGGGTATAGGCCTGTTGGGCTGACGCCAGTCGCAGGCTGGGCACGGGCGTGGCAGTTGGTGTGGGTGACGGGGTGGCGGTGGGCGAGGGCGGCGGTGTGGGCGTGTCCGTTGGCGTGGCGCTGGCGGCCTGTGCCGGTGCTACCGTTATCGCGGCCGTCGGCGCGACCGCCACAGACGTACTGGTGAGTGCCCGGGTAAGGAAAGAAATATCTGGAACGTCACAGGCTGTCAAAGCAACAAAAAAGACAGCTGGTATGCTAATCAACAGGAATAGTCTTCGCATAGGTTGGTATTATGCGCAGTAATTTGCCGGCTGTCAATCATTGGCGAGTCAATGGATGTGTCCCAAAATCTCCTGCATAAGATCTGGGATATACCCAAGTCAATCTTTGAAGCGACGAGACCGTCGTGATATAATCTCCCTTGCCGGTTGGCGATGCGGCGGCACGTAGATTTAGGCCGCCGTTGCTTTTGACGCATCATATTGCACCAATGTATCGTTCACTCACGGACAGCATGTATCTTACCTATCTCGGCCTGAACAATTTCCGCAACTATACCCGGTTGGCGCTCGACCTGCCAGACGGCCCCGTGTTGCTGGTGGGCGACAATGCCCAAGGCAAGACGAATCTGCTCGAGGCGATCTATTTTCTGGCGACGACGCGCTCGTCGTTTGCGCGCGCCGAACGGCAGGTAATCAACTGGTACACATTGGAGCGCGATCCATTCCCCTTTGCCCGGCTGGAAGGGCACATCAAGCGCGGGGATACACTATCCAAGATGGACATCACCTTGCTGCCCGGTGATAATGGCCGCATTCACAAGGAGATGCGGTTGAATGGCGTCAAGAAACGGGCTTTGGATGTCGTCGGTCATTTGAACGCCGTTCTTTTTCTGCCTGAGGATATCGACCTGGTGACTGGGGCGCCTTCTGGGCGGCGGCGTTATCTGGACCTCACCCTATGCCAGATCGACCCGACCTATTGCCGGGCGCTGACGCAGTATAGCCAGACCCTGACGCAGCGAAATGCCTTACTCAAGCAACTGGCGGACCGACAGAGCCATCCGGACGAACTGCTGTTTTGGGACGAGCAACTGGCAGCGCTTGGCGCCACCTTGATCGTTATCCGTCGCGACACGATTGCCACCCTGGATGGATTGGCCCGCTCGGCCTACCGGCAACTGACGGGCGAGCAGGAAAACCTGCAGCTCTATTACGCTCCCAGCTTCGATCCCGATCGCCGTCCAATGCCCGACTACCAGCGGCCATTATCGCTGGAGGAGATGTGGTCTCGCGGGCCGCAGCCGTTATCTGAAGCAGACGTCAAAGAAGCATTTCAGGGTGAATTGCAGCAGTCGCGCAAGGAGGAGATTGCCCGTGGCGTGACGGTCATTGGGCCACATCGCGATGACCTGCATTTTGTGGTTGATGGTATCGATATGACTTTGTACGGTTCGCGCGGCCAACAGCGGACGGCTGCATTGGCCCTGAAACTGGCTGAAGTGGATTTGATGGCTCAGGCAACCGGCGAATCGCCCATTCTGTTGCTGGATGACGTGATGAGCGAACTGGATGCCAACCGCCGGGCACGGGTGATCTCGCTGGTGGACGGGGTGCAGCAGTCGATCCTGACGGCTACCGATTGGGGCGATTTCCCGGACGAATTTCGAAACCGGTCCCACACCTGGCAGGTGCAAGCCGGGGAACTACGCGCGGTGTGACCGGCCGGCGGCGGGCCGGTCTAGCTCAAGGGGCGTTTATTGGGAATGCCCGGCCGGCGCGGATATTGGTTCGGGGTGGAGTTCAGTTTGTTCACCAGTACCAGGTGACGGGCCGCCTCGAGATATGGCACCCGGACGGTTTGAATACGGCCGGGATCACCTCCCAAGGTGGCCAGTGCGCCGGCAGCGGCTGCCAACTCTTCGGCCGGATTTTCCCCTTTCTGAGCCACCAACCGGCCACCAACTCGCAAAAAAGGCAGTGTCAATTCGGCCAGCGTAGCCATCGATGCCAGGGCGCGGGCCACGACCAGGTCGTACTGCTCGCGATGCTCGGGCTCGTGGGCCACCTCCTCGGCCCGGCCATTGAGGGCTGTTGTGCCGGCCAACCCCAATCCCTCGATGACGGCCTGCAGGAAATCCACTTTTTTGCCGGTAGCTTCCAGCAACGTCAGGCGCAGGTCAGGGAAAGCAATTTTGAGCGGCAGACCGGGGAAGCCGGCTCCGCTGCCCACGTCGATGACGGTTGGGCTGCCGGCCAGGATAGCTGTCGTTTTCCCATCGTTGCCCAGAGCCTTGACTACTGATAGTGAATCGAGAAAGTGTTTGATCTGTACTTCCCGGTAATCGGTGACGGTGGTCAAATTGAAGCGCCGGTTCCAGTCGATCAACAGGTGGTAATAGACTTCGAAGGCTTGCAGTTGGTCATCGGTGAGGGGTATGCCCAGCGTTTGCGCCCCTTGGATCAGAATTTCCACACTAAATCTCCAGACTTGTGGCACATTCGGCTGATTGGGTGACCATTGTTTAGCAGCATAACACGGACGGCAGGGGGACACAAATCGGAAAAAGAATTGACGGGAAAAGGGGCCGATGATAAAATGAATCGCACCATGGAAATCTCCGAACGGGCCGGTGGCGGAATGGCAGACGCAGGGGACTTAAAATCCCCTTCCCGTTAGGGAGTGAGGGTTCGACCCCCTCCCGGCCCATTGACAACACGACACGTTATGCCTGTAACGACGGCCCTTCACTACATCTAGTGTTCACACTATGAGTAGAGGAGGGCCTTTTCTATGCCGGAATCGAAAAGTACGCAGGGGATTCGCCTTGTTTCTCAGAGCAACTTGAGCCGTGACATCGCCATTTCTTTTCCACAGGAAGGTTACTGGGGCGAGTCGCGGCGTCCTGGGCTATTGCCGAAAAAACCAATCACCTGTCGTAGGCTGTTGGAATCCTACTGTGTCAAAAACGTTCTGCCGATCACTCCAGATGTGCCAAGGCGTTGATT
>CAZHBM010000343.1:0-4518 GCA_964529945.1 uncultured Anaerolineales bacterium
CAGGCCCCGTGGGATGCCGGGACAGGCCCCGTGGGATGCCGGGACAGGCCCCGTGGGATGCCGGGACAGGGGCGCTTCGGGAAGCGCTCTGGGCTACCGCCCGGAGCAGCCGGCCTGTGGCGGCTGTGGTTGGTCCTGTGGCCGTTATGTGGTGGCTGGGTTCACCCTCATCCCCAGCCCTTCCCTCAAGAAAGCGTGAGGACAGGCTCCCTGACAGGGAGAAGGGAGTCTGGCTCCCGCCGCAGCGAAGCATCTCATGCCTGGTGCTCCCGGCCAGTCCGTCTCAGAATGTCAAACGCCCCCAGGCCTCCCGGCTGGGAGACCTGGGGGCGTTCGTGACGGCCGATTAGAACGTGAGGGTCATTCCTGCGCCCTGAGCTTCCAACAGGAAGGAGGGAGCGTTCAGAATCTCTACGCCTTCGCGCACGTCCTCGGGCTTGATGCCCTTGTTTTCCAGTGCCAGTTCGCACAGGATGATCTTGCCGCCCTCGGCCAGGATGGTATTGAAGAGATCGACCGGGTCGGGCAGACCCTTCAACTTCATTTCGCTGATCTTCTCCAACTCGCCCTTGACCATAGCCTGCCCACCGCCCGGGCAGAAGAACAGAATCACTTCTTCGCCAATTCCCACTCCCGAAGCACCCATAATTAAGGTGGGCATCACGTGTGGGGGATCGGCATGATTACAGACGACGACCATTTTGCTGCTCTGTTCGCTCACTATTGACCTCCTGCTGTCTGATATTTACCTACAGCGCTTTCATCCCCGTGGATGAAACGCTCACAACCATTCGTTTTGCCCGGGTTGCCCGAGTTCCGCCCGGCAGCGGCCGGCCTCAAGCCGTGGCCGCCGCCAGCTCGGCTCGCTCGGCCTGCAGCACGCGCGCTCTTTCCTTGACCGCCTGGAAATAGACGGCCAGCGGCCGGTAATACATGTGCGACCACTTGCCCATCGGCCCGACCGCGACGTACAAAGGCAGCATCACCGCCAGGTGGATCACGTAAGCGTAGTAGGTCGGGATGGGCATCAAGAGATACTTGAACAGGCTGATGACAATTCCGGTCACAGCCAGCCCAAATATCAGCGCCGGCAGAAGCCAGTCGCTGGCCTCGGAAAAGCGATGGTACTCCTCGGTCTTGGAAAAACGTCCCCACAGGGCGCGGCCGGTGCCATAAACAAGCACGATGGTCGCCAGGTAGCCCAGCACCCGTTGGGGATGGTAGATCGGGCGCATCTGATCGGATTGGAACCAGGGCAAGAAGCCGACGATCAGGACAAACATGGTTACATAGCCACTGACCAACAGCAGGTGGCTGAGCCAGGGCATGACCTTGCTGAAATGCTCCGTCTTCTCATCTTCAGTGCAGGTCAGCCAGCGCCGCTGTGTGGCGAAGTGGTAGGGCAACTTCCAGGCTTCTGTAAGGTATACCGACCAGGGAACTTTGACGGTTGGATCGCGGCGCATCACCAGGTTGTACATACGGACGACGCCGGATACGACGAAGAACATGACCACAGCGGCCATGAGCAAGTCCAGCGCGTGGATGATCTCAACCGGGGCGAAGGTGTTCATTTCCACCCGGTCGACCACCACCGGCCCGTGGAAGAGGGCAAACATAACCGCCACGAAGGCCATGGTCATCAGCACCGCCCCATAGGTCCAGACTTTCGAGGTATAGAAGCGTGCCGCCAGCCCGGTGACGGCGTACTGGGCCGTCAGCCAGCGGCGCAGCGTCATTTGTGCCTCGCCCGGTTCGGCGCCCTTGGGGCAGGTTGTCGAGCACTCGCCGCAATAGTAACACAGCCAGGGATCGATGTTCTGCAGGAGCCGGTCTTTGAGCCCCAGTTGCAGCAAGCGGATGCTGTTGCGCGGAAAAGGCGTGTCGTCGGTTGACAACGGGCAGACTGCCGTACAGTTGCCGCAGTTGAAGCAGGCCTCCACGTTGAGCTGGCCGTATTGTTTGAGTTCCAGCAACAGGTTGGAATCTACGCGGTGACTCATGTGTCTGACTCCCGGATCAATTGGTATGTGAAGTAGTCGCCGCAGCTACTGACTTCGACCGCCTGGCCGTACTTTTTCATGGCGGTGATGTGCCACAGCACCAGGTCGGCCGGCAGGCCGGTGGCTTCAGCCACCTCGGGCACCGTTTTGGGGGCCTCGCGCATGCTGCGGCAAATCTGCTGGCGGATGGCATTCTGTTCCTTGACGGCCGCCTGCACTCGGGCCACCGTCTCTTTGCGTTCGTCGCGCAAGCGCTTCAGCCGCTCGACTCTCTGGCGGGATTTCTCACGATCGTTCATGCGGCAACCTCCGCCGGTAGGGGGCCGGCTGTGATGGCATCCACCATGGACTCGTACTGCTCCAGGGTCCAACCCAACACGTCGATGGCCCGGTTGGGGCAGGCACTGACGCAGGCACCGCAACCGACGCAGTTGGCCGGCGTTACCACCGCCTTCCGAACCTCACGGCCGTCGATGGTGACGCTCTGCAATGCGATAGCGTCCTCGTAGCAGCAGACCTCTACACACTCACCGCTGCCGGTGCAGCGGGCAGGATCCACGTAGGCCACAAAGGGTTGCAGTTCTACCACGCCCTGGCCCAACAGGGCGACCACCTTGGCCGCGGCTGCCGAAGCTGCGGCGCTGCTCTCGTGGATATTCATCGGACCCTGTGCCGTGCCGGCCAGCACGACGCCGGGCACGGCCGTTTCAACCGGGCGCAGTTTGGGGTGCACCTCGAGCAGGAAACGGTCGGTGCCGGTCGATATTTTGAGAATCTTGACCAGGTCTTCGATCTGGCTGGGCATCATGCCGGCTGCCAGCACCAGCAGATCGGCCGGAACGTCGATGGTCTCGCCCCAGGTCAATTGGTCCTTGACCTGCACCAGCACCGGATGGCTGTCACCCGGCGGAGCCTTAAGCACCTCGGGCATCTCTTCGCCCTGGAAGCGCAGGAAGCAGGTCCGGTCGGCGCAGGCTGCCTGGTAGTAGGCTTCGTGGCCCCGGCCGTAGGTGCGGATGTCCTCGTGGACGTCAAACACGTTGACGTCCGGGAAGCGCTGCTTCAGGTCCTCGACCGCGTGCAGGGTAGCGGTACAGCACACGCGCGAGCAGTAGTCGTTGACCTGGCCGTCGGGTTGCGGTTCGTTGACGCCGGGAATCTGGCGGCTGCCCACGCAGTGGATCAAGGCCACGTCGCGGACAGGCCGTCCCTTCCAGGTCAGCACCTGGCCGGGTTCGGCCAGCGCCAGCAGGCGGATGAACTTGGCCAGGGTGAGAACCTGCGGCAACTCGTCGTAACCGTATTCGCCGGTGCGCGGTGCGTAGAGGTCAAAGCCGGTGGCCACCACCACGGCGCCCACGTTGACCTCAAAGGTGCGCGCTTCCGGCTCCAGGTTGATGCCGGCACCATAGACTTTCGCGCACTCGCCGCAGCGAGTGCAGTTCTCCCAGTCGATGGCCGGCGTCTCCGGGTAACACCCCGCGTAGCGGCGATAGATGGCCTTGCGGTTGGTCAGGCCGTAGTTGAACTCATCGGGAACTTCGACCGGACAGGCGGCGATGGCGGCATCGATTCCGGCCAGGTCACCGCTCACACCGCGGCTCGTCTGGCGGATTTGGGCCTGAAAATCGCCCACGTAACCCTTGTTGCCCACCAACTCGGCGTTGGTGAAAACCGTAATCCTGGGATGGGCCAGCACGCCCTTTATCAACTGGTGCAGCGCCTGGCGGGCGGCTTCCCCGGTGGGAAACGTCGATTCAAGCTGCGCCATCCGTCCCCCCAGGAAGGGAGATTTCTCGATCAGCGTCACCTGCAGCCCCTGCCGGGCGATGTCCCAGGCAGCCCGCAAACCGGCCACGCCGCCGCCGATGACCAGGGCGTGAGACTGAGCGTCCAGCCGAATAGGCTCCAGAGGTTCCAGCAGATGCGCTTTGGCGATGCCGGCCGACAACAGGCGGATCGCTTTTTCGGTCGCCAGTTCCGGTTCGTCGTGGTGCACCCAACTGTCTTGCTCGCGCACACCCACGTGGTGATACAGATAGGGATTCAGTCCGGCCCGGGTCACCGTACCGCGAAAGGTCTGTTCGTGCAGGGCTGGTGCACAGGCTCCCACGACCACGCGATTGACCCCTTGTTCCCGGATGTCCTCCTCGATCAGCGACTGGCCGGCATCCGAACACATGGCTTCGTGGACGCGCGACACCACCACTCCCGGCAGCCTGGCCAATTCCTCCGCCACCTGCCGGCAGCGAACGACGTCACTGATGTTGCCACCGCACTGGCAGGTGTACACGCCAACGCGGATTTCTTCCTCAGGCGCGCCGGGCGGCTGAGGGTTGTTTGTATTTTCAGGCATGGACGAACTCCTTCCCCGCACCGGCGGCCACAGGCGAGTCGCTGCCGGTATCCAAAATACCCGCAGGTCCTGTGCCTTGAAGTCGCGACTTATAGTCAGGGTCCTGGGAAAGGGCCGTCAGATAGGCAGCCGTTTCCGACGCCGCCGCGCTGGCCATCA
>CAZHBM010000344.1:0-4498 GCA_964529945.1 uncultured Anaerolineales bacterium
CGCTGAACAGGTCTATTTCGAGCAGGGTGACCCAGGCGATCATTGGATATACTTTGAGGTCGAATCGGCTGAGTTGGGTGTCCGGCAAGGTTATTATCTCGAGGAAGCCAACGGGGTGATGGCCATGTTGCTGTTGGAGGTTAGCGGCAACGAGTGGGCCGCCTGGGAGCCGATAATGCTGGATACGTTGTTCAGCTTCCAGTGGTCAAGTGTGGCGGCGCGGGACGTTTTGGAGGCCGCTGGTGGGGCGCCGGCGGGTGACACGTCTTCGGAGACTGTGCCCACGCCGGCCATCGAGCCGACCCCAGCCGTCGAACCAACGCGGGCAAGTGCATCGGAGTTTCCTGATGGCCAGGGCGGATTGATCATGTACAACTGCCGCGGTGACGTGGTGACGGTGGACGTGATCCCCGACGGCGTGTTTCAGGAGTTGTCGCCGGGCGGCGATGGGAATTGCCAGCCGGGCGCTCCGATATACCTGTCGCCGGGCGAGCACATTCTGAAAGCGGCAATTGCCGGCGTGCCCTCTAAAGGTGAATCGACCATCAATATCGTCGCCGGCCAGTACCTGGAGTTTACCTGGCGCTGAGCCCGCCGAATTGTAACCCATCAAGAGACTGCTCCCGGCCCGTCAAGGTCGAGGGCAGTCTTTTTTGGTGGGACGGCAGGACGCGCCGCGTGGGCCAATGTGACCAAAGGGTGATTGACGGAAACCGGCCCCGGCGGTATACTGAGGTCATCGTGGCGTACCGGTTGTTCCATCGTGCTCTGGATTGCCGCCGGAGCCGGGGCAGCCCCAACAACGGTGACGACGTGACCCAACAAGCAACCGATTCCGCACCTTCAGACCGTCCGTGGTTACAACATTACGACGAGGATGTGCCGGTTGACCTGGTATATGACCTGGTAACCATCCCCGACTTCTTGCGCGCCTCGGCACGGGAATTTCCCGATCACCTGGCGATTGCTTTCCTGGGCAAGCGCCTGACCTACCGCGAAGTGGCCGACCAGGTGGATCGTATGGCCACTGCGCTGCATGATTTGGGCGTGCGCAAGGGAGATCGGGTGGCGATTATGCTGCCTAATTGCCCGCAGACACAAATCGCCTATTACGCTGTGCTGACAGTGGGTGCGGTGGCGGTACTGACCAACCCGTTGTATGTAGAACGCGAGCTGGAACACCAGTGGGGCGAGGCAGGTGCCGAGGTCGCCTTTGTGCTGGATCTAATGTGGCCGCGGGTGGCGGCGGTGCGGGCCAAATTGCCGCTGAAGAAGGTGATTGTCACCGGCGTGCAGGACTACCTGCCCTTCCCAAAGAACCTTCTCCTGCCGCTGCAGCTGCGGCGCCAGGGCAAGAACGTTGAGGTGGCCTACGACGAGGAAACACTGGCCTTCAGCGATCTGATAAAATCCTCGCCGCCGGCGCCGCCGGTTGTGGATCTCGAGCCGGATGACCTGGCCTGTCTGCAGTATACGGGCGGCACGACCGGGCTGCCCAAGGGCGCGATGCTGACTCACCGAAACCTGGTGGCCAGCGTGTACCAGATCCGCAGTTTCCTGATGCAGGGGCACGCTATGACCGAGGACAGCGTGGTAGGCATCCTGCCCCTATTCCACGTCTACGGCATGAACGGCGTGATGAATCTGGGTACCCGCATTGCCGCCAGCCTGGTGCTGTTGCCACGGCTGGACATCAAGATGCTGGTGGATGCCATCCGTAAGGAGCGACCGACCTTTTTCCTGGGCGTGCCGGCGCTGTATATTGCCGTCAACTCATTTCCCGGGTTGGGCGACCAGGACCTGGTGTCGATCAAAGGCTGTTTCAGTGGCGGCTCACCTATGCCTGTGCCTGTGCTGGAGGAGTTCGAAGCGCGGACCGGTGCCCGTATCGCCGAGGCCTACGGTATGACGGAAGCCTCATCGGTGACCCACGTCAACCCACGCAAGGGACTGCGCAAGTACGGCAGCATCGGCGTGCCTATTCTGGGCACCGATTCCAAGGTTATGGACGTGGAGGACGGCCAGCGGCAGATGCCGCCGGGCGAACCGGGCGAGCTGTGGGTGAAAGGCCCGCAGGTTATGGCCGGTTATTGGCAGCAGCCGGAAGAGACGGCCCGTGTGCTGACCGAGGATGGCTGGCTGCGTACGGGCGATATCGCCACTATGGACGAGGACGGTTACTTCTACATCGTCGACCGCAAGAAGGACATGATCCTGACCGGTGGGTTGAACGTCTACCCGCGCGAAGTGGAGGACGTCATTATACAGCATCCCAAGGTGGAGCAGGTGGCGGTGATCGGTCTGCCGGACGGGCTGCGCGGCGAGCGAGTGGTGGCCCACGTGGTGCTCAAGGCGGGTCAAACGGCGACGGCGGTCGAGATACGCACTTTCTGCCGCCAGCAACTGGCGCATTATAAGGTGCCGCGTGTCGTTGTCTTCCGCCAGGAGCTGCCGCTTTCACTGGCCGGCAAGGTATTGCGTCGGGTAGTGCGCGAAGAAGCCCTGGCAGCCCTCAAGACGACCGACCAGCAACCGGTTACACCTGCTTAGGAAGCCCCCGGCATATGCCTCCGCAACGCGTTACCTTCAGTCTGCCTTTGCCGCCCGGCATCAACCACCAGTATACCCGCGCCGGCAACCGGCGTGTGTTGTCCAAAGAGCACCGGAAATTCAAACACGCGGTGCGCAACCACCTGGAGCGGCTGCGGGCCGACGGCGAGTTGAGCGAAGCCTTCATCTTGGCTCTCAAGGAGGGCTACGTGGCGCTGTTCCTCGATTTTTATTTCGAGACCCCGCTTAAACGCGACCTGGACGGCGGCCTGAAGATCACCCAGGACGCCATTCTGGCGCCGTTGGGCGTCAACGATAACCGGGTGGTGGATATTCACTTGGTCAAACGCATCGATCCGCTGCGGCCACGCGTGGAGGTGGAGTTGGAGGCGATCCTCGATTGGCAGTTTGACCGGGAATACTTATACTTGGGCGAGGAAGACCGGAACGATGGTCAGATCGTCTGAGAAGACACAGCGGCTTGCCGGCAGTTCGGGAAGAACGCGGCGGCCTCAGTAGCCTGCGATTGCAGACGACAATACTCTAACCAGGTGATAATCTTATGGCGTTATTGTTGGGAATTGACACCGGCGGCACCTATACCGATGCGGTGTTGTTCGACGAGGTAGAAGGGGTGGTCGGTTCGGCCAAGGCGCTGACCACCAAGTATGACCTGACCGTCGGCATCGGCCAGGCGGTGCGGCGGGCGCTGTCGACGGTGGATCGACCCGAGACCGTACAACTGGTGTCGCTTTCGACCACGTTGGCTACCAATGCCATCGTGGAGGGACACGGCAGCCCTATCTGCCTGATCTTGTTGGGCTATCCGGACGATACGCTGGACCGTTCAGGGTTGCGTGAGGCTATGGGCGACGACCCGGTGGTGCGCGTGGCGGGTGGTCACACCATTTTGGGTGAGGAGCGGGCGCCGCTGGACGAAACGGCGGTGCGGCAGGCGGTGAAGAAATACGCCGGCCAGGTTTCGGCCTTCGCCGTCTCGGGCTATTTTGCGGTGCGTAACCCGGACCACGAGTTGCGAGTGCGTGCTATCGTGCAGGCTGAGACCGGCTTGCCGGTTACCTGCGGTCACGAGTTGACCTCGAACCTGCACGCGCCCCGCCGGGCGCTGACGGTGGCACTGAATGCCCGCCTGATCCCGTTTTTGCAGCAGCTGATTCTGTCGGTGCAAGAGATTCTGGCCGAGGAGTCGATTCAGGCACCCCTGATGGTGGTCAAAGGGGATGGTTCGTTGGTACGGGCCGAGACGGCGCTCGAACGGCCGGTGGAGACGATCCTGTCGGGGCCGGCGGCCAGTGTGGTCGGTGCCCGTTTTCTCTCGGGAGAGGCCGACATGGTGGTGGTCGATATGGGCGGCACGACGACCGACATCGCCATCTTGCGCGACGGGCTGCCGGTGCTGAATGCCGAAGGCGCGGTGGTCGGTGGCTGGCACACGATGGTCCAGGCGGTGGCGGTGCACACCTATGGCCTGGGCGGCGATAGCGAGGTGCGGCTGGATACAACCGATAGGGACGAGTTGGCGGTTGGGCCGCGGCGGGTGGTGCCGTTGTGCCTGCTGGCCGACCAATACCCGCACGTCGCCGAAACACTGGCACGGCAGTTGAAGCGACGCCACATCGCGGTCAATGACGGCTGGTTCCTGCTGCGCCAGCGACCGTTGGGTACCGAGAGCGGCTCCTTGAGCGATACGGAAGCGGGAGTCTGGGCGCTGTTGGCTAACGGTCCAGTGGCGGTGACCGACCTGTTGGCGGGCGTAGACGGGCCGCATTTCCGCCGCTGGGCGATCCAGCGCTTGATCGAACGCGGCCTGGCGGTGCTGGGCGGCTTGACTCCGACCGACGTCGCCCACGTGTTGGGCTACCAGGACGACTGGTCGACGGAGGCGGCACGCCTGGGTGCCGAATTGTGGCTGCGCTGGGCGCGCTCC
>CAZHBM010000345.1:0-4472 GCA_964529945.1 uncultured Anaerolineales bacterium
TCTTCCCCGTCACCAACGACGGCCACGTAGTTGGCCAGCTTGTTTTTTTTCAAGGCCCGCAAGGTCAGTTCGGCGTCGTTGGGGTTATCCTCAACCAAAAGAATTTCAAGCTCTCCCGCCGGATTCATTTTTGATCTCCTTGTCTGGTAGCGAAAAATAGAAAGTCGCTCCGTGACCAACTTCGCCTTCCGCCCACGTTTGGCCACCAGAACGATGAACGATGCGCTGAACGATAGCCAGTCCAATACCCGTGCCCTCGAACTCGTCCGACGGATGCAAGCGCTGGAAAGGACCAAACAACTTGTGTGTATATTCGGGATTGAAACCGACACCGGTATCGCGTACGTAATAGACGTTCTTTCCAACCTGAGGATAGGCGCCGACCTCGATACAACGCTTTTCCTTTGGCAGCGTGTATTTGATGGCATTGGATAGCAGGTTCGACCATACACGTCGCATAAGGACAGAATCGGCCCAGGCTGGCGGTAACGATTGCAGCACAAAATCAAATGACGCCTGAATCTCAGGTGTTGTCACTTCGTGAAACATAGCGTTGGCCATAGCGGTCATATCAATGCGTGAGCACCGAATTTCGGTCCGGCTCACGCGAGAAACGGTGAGTATGTCCGTAATGAGGTGATCCATCTGCTGGGTATTGGTTCGAACGATGTCCAGAAGCCGGTTGCCCTCAGCGTCCAGGCTGCTGGCATAATCTTCCTGGACAATCCGGGAAAAGCCGTCAATGGCGCGCAAGGGGGCACGCAAATCGTGAGATACCGAGTAGGCGAAGGCTTCCAACTCCTGATTGGCTGCCACAAGTTGTTCTGTCCGTTTCTCAATGCGCTGCTCGAGGTCGGCGTTGAGGTGACGTAATTCCTCCTGTGCCTGCACCCGAGCACGCTGGTGCATTAACAACATGCCCAAAAGGACCGTCGCGATGGGATAGATGGCCAACACCGGCAGGCTGATTCTGGTCAGTACGTCCCACACGATCGCCGACGGGAGCGACAACATAGCCAGCAGCATAGCGACGTTGACCACAATCCCAAATACATACAGCTCGAACCAACTGAAGTGCCCGTCCAAATCCGACCGAAAGTGACGCCACAGCAGCCCCAAAGCGGCTGAGGTGCAGATTACCAGAACGCCGGTGAATGCTCCGGCACCACCTTGGTAGAGGCGAAGTGAAAACGTGATGACAGCCCCGACTACCGTGGGGATCAAGCCGAAAAACAGGCCGCTCACACTCAGGAGAATCGAGCGCGTGTCGAATACCACGCCGGGCACTAACTGCCAGGGGGTCAGCATAAGCGCCACGCCGATAGCGCCGATGAACACCCCCGTCACGATGTTCGCCAGGCGACCGCGCGGAGTTGGCCTGAGGAAAATGGTATCGTATAAGACGCCCAGGGCCAGCAGCAGAGCCGCATTACTGACCAAACTGAGAAACACTTCTGATCTCATCCACTGCCTGTATGTTCTGTGAGCCAACCATTGGCCCACTTCCGATATCGGATGACGTGTCCAGGCCTAGCGGAAAAGAAGCCTGTACTCCCGCTCGGATTGGCTGCCGGCCGGTTAGCTCCGAAAAGCAACAGTCAAGCGCTTCACCCTACCGGCGCTGATCTCTGCTATACCAATAATCGGCTGCAAAACTATTATAGCACACCTATGCGCCTTATGTCATTGGATGGGGGAAGATTCTCGAGCAAACAAGTGTGGAAAGATGCGTTGCGAGTCTCGCGGGAAGCTGCAGTGGATCAAGCGCTACCTAAACGGGCCAGGTAGGCTTCGAACATCTGGCGAAACACCGGAGCAGCCACCTCTGACCCTTCACCGGCGTGTTCGAGAATTACGGCGATGGCAACCTTGGGGGAGTCGGCCGGCGCGTAGCCGGCAAACCATGCGTGCGGTTCGGCCTGGCCGGTTTCCGAAGTGCCGGTCTTTCCGGCAGCGGTAAACGACGCGCCGGCAAAGGCTTCACGGGCGGTGCCACGTGGCCCATTCACGACACCTTCCATCGCGGCACGGATTACGGCCAAAGTCTCCGGACTGGCGGGAAGGCGGGCGAGTATTTCCGGCTCGATTAGGCGTTCGTTGCCGGTACGTTCCGCGATACGTTGAACCAACCGTGGTCGATAGAGAGACCCACCATTCGCCAGGGCAGCCATCAGATTGGCCACCTGCAGGGGAGTGGTTAGCAGATAGCTCTGCCCTATGGCCATATTGACCGAGTCGCCCGGGAACCAGCTTTCTCCCTGTTCGGTCAACTTCCACTCCCGGTCGGGAACCAGTCCGGCCGCCTCTTCAACGCCCGTAATCCCGGTCAACGCTCCTAACCCACAGGCTCGGGCCATCTGGGGCAGAATCTCCGGATCGGCATTTTGCAGCGCCAGGCCGACATCGTAAAAAACCACGTCGCACGATTGGGTAAGTCCGTCGCGCAGGTTGATGGTGCCGTGCCCACTGGTCAACCAGCAAGTCTTGACAAAATTCTCACCCAAGCGATTCCAGGTCCCCAGGCAGGTGAAGGTTGTGTCCGGTGTCAGTCCCAATTTCTCCATAGCCGCCATCATCGTGACAACCTTGAAGACGGATCCAGGCGGGTACTGCCCCTGGGTGCCTCGGCCCAACAGCGGATTGTTTGCATCGCTGCTCAAAGCCGTCCAGTCAATCTGCTCGATACCGGTGGCGAACAAATTGGGATCGAAACGTGGGTAGCTGGCGATGGCCAATACGAAGCCGGTATTGACGTCCATCACCACAATCGCCCCCAAACGCTCACCAAGTATGTTTTCGGCGTCTGCCTGCAACCCCTTGTCTAACGTCAGATAGATACTGTCGCCCGGCTTGGGGGCTACCTGGGCCACAACAGAAGTCTCGTGATTCTGAGCTGTTAGGGTGACCAGGCGACCACCACGACGTCCGGCCAGAATCTCTTCGCCCCATGCCTCGACCCCACTGCGGCCAACCAGCTCGTCGCCCCGATACCCTCGGGCCTTCCAATCAGTCACCTGGGCAACTGGAATCGAGCCCAGATAGCCAATTAGATGGCAGGCCAAGGGTCCGGATTTGTAGGCCCGCACCGTCCGTTCGCGGCGCACCACCCCGGGCAGCGAGGACAGCGCATCGTCATTTTGGACACTGGCTTCGGGGGTGATGTCGGCCACCGGCACGAACCATTCCGGGCGGGCGGACTCTATCTTCTCACGGATGGTGTCCACCGGCCTGCCGGTAATGGCGCTGAGCTGAAAAAGAACCGATGGCATATCTTCGACCCAGCCGGGCACGACGCCAACGGTTACCATCTGGCCTTCGACTGCCAGGCCCAATCCATTGCGGTCGTACATGTTCCCGCGCGCGGCGTCTTGGTCGAGCAGCACCAGGCTGAGATCGTCAGCCAGGGTGGGCAACACCAGGTTCGAAGACCAATCAACCTCCCACCTTTCCCCCTGCCACCTGAGGGGCATCACATACTCAAAACGCAACGGGCCGAACATGCTTGTTTCCCAATCGGACACGAAGCTGGCAGAAGCAGCCATATTCTCCGTCAAAACAGAACGCAGGTCCGCACGCAGCTGCGTCACGGTCGCTTCGTTCATGGCATCCAGGTAGCGGGCACGAAACGTGTCCATGTCCCAGCGTGCCCGATCCTCACCGGTCAACATATCGTACATGGTGGTGTAGTTGCCCGACGACCAGGCAGACAGAAACGCCAACACCGTGCCGTCGGCCGATGGCAGAGGTGTTGGCGTAGGAAGCGGTGTCAAGGTGGCGGTAGGCGCCAAAATAGCAGGCAGGTTGACTTCCCTTGGCGCACAGGCAGTTGCCAAGGACGCCACAGCCAACTTAAGAAACGCCCGCCGTGTAAGACAGCTTTTCATAATCCTATTATACCACACAATGGCAAGAATGCACGCGAGCGTGGAAGAGACACCGAGGACAGGTGGCCGACAGCCAAACGTCGTTTAGCGATCCGCCGAAAAGCTGAAGATAATAGAGGCTTTGGCGACAGCACCGAGCATGCAGAACGCTCAAAAAGGCAACGACAGCCACCAGGACTGTGTCTCACGCGGGAGGATGCACCGCCAAATATTGAGTGAGCAGGTCTGTCGTGTGCCCCAAGATTTCATAGCTGTCCCATCCTGGAGAAGCACCTGCAGCGAAGATGGCGGCGCCTTTAACGTAGTCATCCTGGTGCAATTCGCTGTCGTACCAAATAAGCTGATCCATATAAACACCGGGCATATCCGGCCGCAATCCATTCGACAGCCAAAACATCTCAAAATCACGCCAGCCGCCGGCATCCTCCGGCCCCGGCCGAGGCCGCACCAGGCCGTCCACGCCACATTCGGTAATCAGTAGCGGAATATCACCGTAACCCATAGGAGATAGGTGATGACGGTAGGCTTTGCGATAACGGATGGTCATCCAGCCTTCGTCGCCTTCGTCGGCCCCCGGCGTCGATTGCA
>CAZHBM010000346.1:0-4471 GCA_964529945.1 uncultured Anaerolineales bacterium
CATCGGCGGCATCACCCTGGGCGGCGGCATCGGTTACCTGGTCCGAAAGCATGGGTTGACCATCGACAGTCTGCTGGCCGCCGAGGTGGTCACCGCCGACGGTCAGCTGCTGCACGTCGACGCCGAATCGCACCCTGACCTGTTCTGGGCGCTGCGCGGCGGCGGAGGTAATTTCGGCATCGTTACCCGTTTCCAATACCGGTTGCACGACGTCAGCAGCATGCTGGGCGGAATGCTCTTGCTGCCCCCTACCCCCGAGATCATCACGGCGTTTGTGGCCGAGGCAGAAGCCGCACCCGAAGAGTTGTCCACCATTCTCAACATTATGCCCCTTCCACCCTTGCCTTTCGTGCCGGCCGAATATCACGGCCGGACTATGGCCATCGGCATGTTGGCCTACAGCGGGTCGCCGGAGGCCGGCCAGCGCGCCATCGCGCCCTTCCGTGCCATTACCAAACCGATTGTCGACATGGTCAGGCCGATCGCCTATCCCGAATTGTTCTTGCCCCCGGACCCCATAGCGCACGTGGTGGCAGTCGGTCACACAATGTTCATAGACTACGTCGACCGTGCGGCGGCCGAGAGAATCCTGGCCCACCTGAATAAATCCGACGCCCATGAGCGGATCATGCAACTGCGAGTGCTGGGTGGGGCCATGGCCCGCGTGCCGGTCGACGCCACAGCCTTCGCCCACCGGCAGGCGAGGATAATGTTTAACAGTGTTACATCCTATCAGGGGCCGGAAGAGCTACCGGTCCGGCTGGCCTGGTTGGCCGAGTTGGCTCAAGCCATGCAACAGTCGAACTTCGGCGCCTACGTCAATTTCGTGGGGCCGGAGGGAGAGGAACGCGTCCACCAGGTTTATCCGGGCGCAACCTGGGACCGTTTGGCGGCCATCAAAGCCCGCTACGACCCGGACAACCTCTTCCATCTCAATCAAAACATTCCACCTGCCAGGCAGGCCTGACAAAAAGAGTGCCTCCAGCGGGTTTAGGCCGGCAATTGCAAATGGCCGGTATTCCTGCCGGAGGCACTCTTTTACTTGGCGTGATCCCAGCCGGACGAATCGGTGGCCTTAACCCGCGTCCAGACCGTGCCGGATGGCGATGATCGCCGCCTGCGTCCGGTCCGGGACGTCCAGCTTGGCAAGGATGGCGCTAATGTGATTGCGCACCGTTCCTTCGGACAGGGCCAACTGATCGGCAATGTCAGCGTTGCTCAGGCCGCGCGCCAGCAAGCGCAACACGTCGAGCTCGCGTTGGGTGACTTTTTCGGTAATCAGGCTGGCCGGCTGAACCTGGCGCTCGGCCACCCGCCCGAGCAGCTTGCCGGCCACGTTCGGATCCACGTACGATCTGCCGGCCACAGTTCCTTTTACCGCCTCGATCAGGTCCTCGCGCGGCGTGTCTTTGAGCACGTATCCGGCCGCCCCGGCGCGGATGGCATCGAACAGCCACTCGTCGTCATCGTAAGTCGTCAACACCAGCACCTTCACCTGGGGATAACGCGCTCTGATCTCGCGCGTCGCCTCAATGCCGTTTTTTCCCGGCATTTTGAGGTCCATCAACACCAGGTCCGGCTGCTCGCGAGCGACTAACTCCAGCGCCTCGACGCCGTCCTGCGCCCGGCCCACGACCTGGACGTCTTTCTCCAAAGCCAGTAACATAGCCAACCCGTCACGAATGATGGCCTGATCGTCGCAAACGAGGACTTTCATTCCCCTATCCCCTCTAGTGTCAGGCGTATGCCGGTACCCTGTCCCGGCCGGCTGGTCACCAGCAGGCGACCAGCGGCCAACTCTGCCCGCTCGCGCATCCCGGCCAGGCCGTAGCGTCCGCTCGCCCCTGCCCGCTGGAGGTCGAAGCCGTTGCCGTCATCCTGCACCAGCAAGGAAACGACCTGGCCGTCTACCGACAGCCGCACGCTTAGTGTATGCGCGCCGGCGTGCTGGACGACGTTGGCCACAGCCTCCTGGGTCACCCGGTAAATACACTGTTGCACGTCAGGCGCAAGCACCGGCATCCGTTCCGGCAGTGACAGGTCGAGCTGCAGGTGGGCGCGGGCAGCCGCGTCGCGGGCCAGCTTTTCCAGTGCCAACGCCAGCCCCAAATCGTCCACAGGACTGGCCCGCAGCGACTTCAGCGCCCGCCGTGTTTCCTGCAGTCCCGAGCGGGTGACCGCCAGCGCTTCGTTCACCATCAGACGCGCCTTGTCCGGGTCCACCGTCCAATAGGCGCCGATCGTCTCCAACTGTACCGACAACCCGCTCAGCGTGTGAGCCAGGGTGTCGTGCAGTTCGCGCGCCATGCGGTTGCGCTCGCGGCTGATGGTCAGATCCTCGAGCGTGGCGGCATAGTGCGCCAACCGGGTGTTGGCTTCGGCCAGCGATTCCTGTTGCCGGCGCAGGCGTGCCACCAGGACGCTGACGAAATAGCCCACCACCAGAAAACTGACCGTCTGGATCAGCACCACCGTCAGCGGCGGCAATATCGGTTCGCCCCCGGGACGGAAAGCGCGCACGTGCAGCGCCAGCACAAACAGGTCGACTCCGGCAATGAATAGCAGTACCTGGCGCCAACGGTATTGCCAGGAGGTCAGAACCAGCGCCAGAAATAACACCGGGATCAGGCGCAACATGGTCGCTTCCGGACTGTGGGCCGGGCTGGCCGGCAAGGGCAACACCGTCATATTACTGCTAACCACCGGCACCACCGACATCAGGCCAATCACCAGCGGCAGAAAGGCATTTCCCAACCACCTGCGGCCGGCGGGCCACAGCGCCAGGCCGAGGACCGCCAGCGCGTCCACTCCATTTAGGGCGTAGTACAGCGGCGGGAACACCGGGCGCGGGTAAAATATGCGGTCGATCAGCGCCAGCGCCAGCAGGTAAACCAGCCACAAGCCGGCTGCCAGGGGCAGCAACCGGATCACATCAGGGTCGAAGTCTTTTCGTCGCATGTCAACATTGTAGCACAAAAGTGGCCGGCCAACCCGTGATCGCCGTCACCCGTTTTCTCGTCCAGCCGTGACAGGCGTCACGTCCACTGATTCGCCCCATCACGGCCGGCCGCAGCAGGTCGTGATAGCAGACACTGCCGGCCGGGCGTGGAATTTGCTAGACTGGTTATCGAACAACAATTGATCCGCCCAACCATCCGATTGGCACACGTAGATTGAGAGGTGAAATATGAATTCCAGTATCCGATATGCTTCTTGGCTCGTTTTGACAGCCTTTGTGCTGGCGATGGGGCTGGTAGTTCTACCTCAGGCAGGCCGGGCCCAGGCCACCGGCTACCCGATCGTCGACAGTGGGCAGACAGCCTGCTACGACACCAACGGGACGGCCGGCGATTGCGCGGCGGAGGGTGACCCGCTCTTCGGCCAGGACGCCCAATACACCGGTAACACACCCGGTTACACCGACAACGGCGACGGGACTGTCACCGACAACGTCACCGGCCTGATGTGGCAGCAGTCCCCCGATACCAACCACGACGGCATGTTGAACGCCGCCGACAAAAAAACATACACCGAGGCCGTCGCCGGCGCGGGCAGTCTGACCCTGGCCGGCTACAGTGATTGGCGCCTGCCGACGATCAAGGAACTCTACTCGCTCATCTTGTTCGACGGCACCGATCCCAGCGGCGTCAGAGACGGCGCCGGTGTTTCCCTCGTCCCATTTATCGACACCGCCTACTTCGACTTCGCTTACGGCGACACATCAGCCGGAGAACGTATCATCGACGCGCAATTTGCCAGCAGCACCCTGTACACGGCCACCACGATGGATGGGCAGGCCACTATGTTCGGCGTCAATTTTGCCGATGGGCGCATCAAGGGCGACGGGCTAAATCCGCGCGGCGGGGAAAAGACCTTTTTCGTTTTGTACGTGCGTGGCAATCCCGGTTACGGCACCAATGCCTTCGTGGACAACGGCGACGGCACGGTCAGCGATCAGGCCACCGGTCTGACGTGGCAGCAGGCGGACAGCGGCCAGGGGACGGATTGGGGCCAGGCGCTGGCTTACTGCCAGAATTCGACCGTCGCCAGACAGGCAGCGGACCGGTCGCAGTCCCCCTCGGCCGGTTCGCTTTCCTTTTCCAAGGGAATGGAGTATTCCTCCCCATCGGCTTGGTCCCCGACCTGGAGCTTGACGCCCAACGCCGCGGCCGCGGGTTGAAGCCCGGCAATGATTTCATTGACCTCACTCCGCTGGAAGCCGTAATCGGAAACCATCCAGTCGACGAGCGTGTCCGCGGTGAAAACGCCATCCATCAGGTAATAACCCGCGGTCCTCACGCAGATCATTTTAAGGCTTTCCGCCGGGACCTCATCGCTGAGCTTGCCGCCGTTCAGGCGATCGAACAGAAACTGCGCGAACGCCATGGGATCAATGTCAGTCAACTCCGTTGTCTCCACGGCCGTGGCCGACAATCAATTTTGATTGTCTCTGCCGGCCGACAACCTAGTA
>CAZHBM010000347.1:0-4435 GCA_964529945.1 uncultured Anaerolineales bacterium
CATCAACGCCGTGCCGATTAACACAGCGCTCAAATAGTAAGTGTCGGCCAGAAAAAGGGGCATCAAAAAAAAGGTGGCGCTCAGGGCGAACATACGCGCTGCGCTGGACAGCGATGCCAGGTTGAACAAAGGGAAAGCGAATACATCCAGGGATACGAACGGATCCGCCCGCCGCCGCTCCCACAGGAGCAGGGCCGCCACCAAAACCAGCGTAAAGAGCAGCAGGCGCCAGTCTTGCAGCGCGCCCCGGCCGGTGATCAGCGTGCTGAAGGCGTAGGTCATCAGAGCCAGCAGGCTGGCCGCCAGTAGAAAAAACCCGATCCAGTCGAAATGGACCAGGCTGCGCAATCCGGTCCGGTTGCCTTGTGACGGGATCAGCCAGGCGACGACCAGGAATGTGAAAATACCCATCCCGGCCACCGGCAAAAAGACAGCCCGCCAGCCGTCCGTGTCGACTAACTGGCCGGCCAAAGGAAAGACGGCGATACCGGCCAGCACGCCCAGCGAATTCCACAGGCCTAGCGCCCGGCCGCGTTCCTGGATGGCATAGGTTTCGGACAGGATCGCCAGCGAGAGGGGCACGATACAGGCGGCGCCGGCACCTTGTACGGCCCGCCCGACGAAAAACCAGGGCAGCCGGGTGGCCGTCATCGCCATAAATGTCCCCACGACGAAGATGCCGATGCCCAGCAGGTACATACGGCGCTTGCCCAGGCTGTCTCCCAGCCGCCCGTACAGTGGCAGCAGGATCACGTAAGGAAAGCTGTAGGCGGCTACGATCCAGGCCGTCAGGTCGGCCGACGTGCCGAAGCTGTCTCGGATGGCCGGCAGGGCCACGTTGATGCTGGCCGTACCGAATATCATCGTGACCCACGGCAACGCCGTGCCGATCACCACGGCGTTTTTGCTGTTGCCGACGAATTGTCTGATTGCCCGGTTAATCAAGAGGTTGCCCCGTACATTGGGTGCTGGTCGGCGCCGGAGCCACGGGGACCAGCACCCCACATGGGGGCGTTTGGTTCGCCCATCCGGCGCCAGGTGTTCGCCGCCCCAGTCTACATCAGCGCCCAATGTTGGGCAAGGATCAGCCAAAAGGTTTGGTGGGTGTGTCCCAACTTTTTTGTTGGAGAAATTGGACCGAACCAAAGCTTGGCCGCGAAGCAGGTTCGTAGGAGACCGCTCACACGTGGTATCGGTTATTTCTTGTGATTGGAAGCCCTTCCAATCACAAGAAATAACATAGAGACATGGCTTATCTTTTGACGAAAAAACTTGTGTCTGGTAATCTAGTTCTGATGGATCGACCCGATGAGATGTCCGCTTCTCAAGTAGACGCGCTGGTTGAGCAGGCCGTCGCTCTCTTGCGGCAGGCGACTTATCCGGTTGCATTGACCGGTGCCGGCGTCAGCACGCCTTCCGGCATCCCCGATTTTAGAAGTCGCGAGGTGGGATTGTGGAACCAGGTCGATCCGATGGCGGTGGCGTCCCTCTCGGCGTTCCGGCGCCAACCGCAGCGTTTCTATGATTGGATGCGCCCGTTGGCCCGGACCCTTATGGAAGCCGAACCGAATCCGGCCCATCAAGCACTGGCCAGCCTCGAGGCTGCCGGCTACCTGAAATCGATCATCACCCAGAACATCGACGGCCTCCACCAACGGGCGGGGTCACAGGTCGTTCACGAAGTGCACGGGCATGTGCGCAGCGCCAGTTGTATGCGTTGCGGCCGCGTTCAATCGGCTGCCGACCTGTGGGCGTTGTATTCCGTGTCGGGGCAGGTGCCGCGCTGTGCTTGCGGCGGCCTGATGAAACCGGACGCCGTTCTCTTCGGCGAGCTGTTGCCGGCGGCGACACTGGACGCCGCCCTGGCGGAGATCGACGCCTGCGACCTGGTGCTGGTGGCCGGTTCATCGTTGCAGGTCGAGCCGGTGGCCGGTATGCCCAGGCAAGCCGCGTGGCACGGTGCACGGGTGATAATCGTCAATTTCGAACCGACTTACCTGGATGCATCAGCCGACGTCGTGATCCATAAAAATGTGGCGCACATCCTGCCCCGCATCGCCGGCCGGTTGGTAGACAACGACACGTGAAAAGAGAGAGTTGCTGATGGCGCTGAGACTGGCATTGGCTCAAATCAACCCCACCGTGGGCGATCTGGACGGCAACAAGGACAAGATCCTGGCCTACATGGCGCGCGCCCGTGAACTGGGCGTCGACATCGTGGTCTTCCCCGAAATGTCGTTGACCGGCTACCCGCCCGAAGACTTGTTGCTCAAACCCGATTTCATCGATGCCGCTCGGGACACACTGCACCAGATTATCCCGGCCGCGACCGAATTGACGGCCATTATCGGTACGGTCTGCACCGACGGCGATTTGTACAATTCCGCCGCCGTCATTCACAACGGGCACCTGGCGGGTATCTACCACAAATGGTACCTGCCCAACTATGGCGTGTTCGACGAGAATCGTTACTTCGAAGAGGGCCGGCGCCGGATGGTGTTCGTGCGCGACGGTGACGTATTCGGCGTCAGCATCTGCGAAGACATCTGGTACCCCGATGGGCCGCCGGAGGGACAGGCGTCGGAGGCCGGGGCCGATCTGTTGATCAACATCTCGGCCTCGCCCTACCACTTGAACCGCGGCCACGATCGCGAACGGATGCTGGCCACCCGGGCGGCCGACAATACCGCCTTCGTGGCCTACTGTAACATGGTCGGCGGGCAGGACGAACTCCTTTTCGATGGCCACAGCCTGGTTTGTGGACCGGAAGGCGAGCTGATCGCCCGTGGCAAACAGTTCGAGGAAGACCTGCTGGTGGTCGATCTGGACCTGCGCCAGGTTTTCCGTCGCCGGCTTTACGATCCACGGCTGCGCAAGATCGATCATCCTTCCAGGGGGGAATTTCAGTTCATCGAATTGCCCTCTTTGCCGGCGCATGAGGAGCGACCGCCGGTGCCGGCCGCCATCACACCGGCTCTGTCTCAAGAGGCTGAGGTCTACCGGGCGCTGACGTTGGGCACGCGGGATTACGTTACCAAGAACGGCTTTCGAAAGGTGGTGCTCGGCCTGTCGGGCGGCATTGACAGCTCGCTGGTTGCCACCATCGCCGCCGACGCGCTTGGACCGGACAACGTGACCGGGGTAGCGATGCCGACCCGTTACTCCTCGTCCCACAGCCTGGAAGATGCCCGCCAGTTAGCCGACAACTTGGGGGCCGACTTCCTGTCCATCGCCATCGACGATACTTTCCAGGCGTTCTTGGACATGTTGGCGCCGACCTTTGAGGGCCTGGAGCCCGACGTGACCGAGGAGAACCTGCAGCCGCGTATCCGCGGCACGCTGCTTATGGCCCTTTCCAACAAATTTGGCTGGCTGGTGCTGACCACCGGCAACAAGAGCGAGATTGGGGTCGGGTACTCTACCCTGTACGGTGACACGGCCGGCGGGTTTGCCGTCATCAAGGACGTGCCCAAGCAACTGGTCTACCGGCTGTGCCGCTACCGCAATGGGGAGGCCGGCCGTGATCTCATCCCACAGCGGGTTTTGGAAAAACCGCCGTCGGCCGAATTGAAGCCCGATCAGAAAGATACCGACTCGCTGCCCGAATACGCGATTCTGGATCCCATCCTGCACGCATACGTAGAGGAGAGCTACAGCCTGCCCGACATCGTGGCGCTCGGCTTTGACGAGCAGACGGTACGGCGGGTCATTCAGCTGGTGGACCGGAACGAATACAAGCGCCGCCAGAGCCCGCCCGGCATAAAAATCACCCCGCGTGCTTTTGGCAAAGATTGGCGCCTGCCGATAACCAACCGCTACAGGCCCGGCCGCTAGACGGGGCCTTGGCACCCTCAGTCACGTCAATTCCTGCCGCCAGGAGGCAAAGTATGGTCGAAGAACCCAGGGATCGTTTCCTGCTGCAACGCATTGAATCACGCCAGGCTCAGGTGGCGGTCATTGGCTTGGGTTACGTGGGATTGCCACTGGCTGTAGAATTTGCCCGGGCCGGCCTGCACGTCACCGGCATTGAGGTTTCGGCTGACAAAATCCAGGCTTTGAATGCCGGCTCGAGCTACATCACCGACATCAGTGATGCGGTTCTCAAGCCGCTGGTGGCCGCCGGATTGCTGACTGCCACCGACGATTTTTCCGTGTTGGGCCATATGGATGCGGCGATCATCTGCGTCCCGACTCCGTTGAGCAAAAGCCGCGATCCGGATATCTCCTACATTGTGCAGGTGGCCGACCAAATCATCCGTTATGCGCACGCGCACATGTTAGTGGTGCTGGAAAGCACCACCTATCCGGGCACGACCGAGGAATTGCTGCTGGCACGGATCGAGGCTGCCGGCTATCAAGTCGGCAGCGACTTTTTCCTGGCCTTCTCGCCCGAGCGCATCGACCCTGCCAATCCGACTTATGGCGTGCGCAACAC
>CAZHBM010000348.1:0-4435 GCA_964529945.1 uncultured Anaerolineales bacterium
ACTCTCCGGTATTCTCGTCCCGGGCCACCACCACGACCACAAACCCATCCCGCGACAGCAGCCGCCGGTCGCGCAATACCACGTCACCCACGTCGCCGATGCCTAACCCATCAATCAACACGTGGCCGGCTTCTACCTTTTCGGCCAGGCGGGCGCCGTGTTCATCAATCTCAAGTACCTGCCCGTTCTGTATTACAAAGATGTTCTCCGGTGCCAGGCCAATGCCCTTGGCCAATTGGGCGTGTAACACCAGGTGCCGATATTCGCCTCCCAAGGGGACGAAGAATTTGGGTTTGGTCAGGCTGATCATCATCTTGTGTTCTTCCTGGCTGGCGTGACCGGAAACGTGTACCGGCAGTAATTGGGGGTAGATGACCGTCGCCCCCAGCCTGAACAGGTTGTCGATTGTACGGTGTACTAGCTCCTCGTTGCCAGGAATGGCCGAAGCGGACAGGATGATGGTGTCGCCTTCGCGAATGCTGACTTGCCGGTGTTCCTCATTGGCCATGCGCACCAGGGCGCTGGTTGGTTCCCCCTGAGTGCCGGTACATACCACTGCCACCCGCGACGGGGGCAGTTTTTCGATTTCCTCGGGACGCAAAAACAGATCGTCGGGTGCGTTCAGGTAACCCAACTCGCGTGCCATGCGCACGTTGGCAATCATACTGCGACCTACGACGCCTACCTGGCGGTTGTGCTGGACGGCACGGTCGATTACTTGCTGGACACGCGAGATGTTGGAAGCGAATGTGGAGACGATCACCCGGCCACGTGCCTCGCGGAAAACTTTTTCGAACGACTCGCTGACAACACGTTCAGAGGGCGTGTAACCTGGGCGTTCGGCATTGGTGCTTTCCGACATAAGTGCCAGAACGCCTCTTTCGCCGAATTCGGCCAGTGCACCAAAATCTGTCAGCCGGCCATCGGCCGGCGAATAGTCAAACTTGTATTCACCTGTATGGATGATCAGACCATGGGGTGTGTCGATCGCCAGTCCGACCGTGTCGGGGATACTGTGGCAGACGTGATAGGGTTCGACGGTAAAAGGCCCGACCGGTATCCTGTCCCTGGGGTGCACGGTGTGAATGGTTGTGCTGTTGAGCAGGCCGGCTTCCTTCAGTTTCACCTCGATCAGTCCACGGGTAAGTGGGGTGGCATACAAAGGCGCTTCCAATTGTCGGAGCACATATGGCAGCGCCCCTATGTGATCCTCGTGGCCGTGCGTCAGAAAAATCGCTGCCAGATAATCAGGTGCCTCCATCAAATAACTGATGTCAGGGATGACGATGTCAATCCCCAACATGTCACTTTGCGGAAACATCAGCCCGCAGTCAATGGCAATGGCTGTTTCTTCATACTCAATGATGGTCAGGTTTTTGCCGACCTCGCCTGCGCCGCCTAAAGGTATGATGCGTAATGGACTCTTCAATTGTACTTCTCCTGTATCAACTCGAGCAGGGTGGTCTGGTGCCAAAGGTAGGCGCGGTCAGACTGCCTGCGTTTCAGAATAGACTCAACTGTTCGGCTGTCGGGGGCGCATCGTCGTCTGTCGGTACGGCCTGATCCACCAACTGGGGCAGTCTCTTGAAATCCTCTTCCACCAACGGCCGCCACTTGGGTTGATGCAGAGCAGCCGCCGGGTGGAACATAGGCACTACCAAGAATTTACCAACCCGTTTCGGCTGGCCGTGTATCTTGCTGATCGATGTTCCCGGGAAATAGCGGTACATCGAAAAACGGCCCAAGGTAACAATCACTCTAGGTTGAATTAATTCGATCTGCCGGTCCAGGTAGGGTGCACAAGCCGACAGCTCTTCCGGTAAGGGATCCCGGTTACCGGGAGGACGACACTTGACCACGTTGGTGATGTAAACCTGCTCTCGGGTCAGACCGATACTGGCAAGGAGTTCTTCCAGGAACTTTCCGGCAGCGCCTACAAAAGGACGCCCCTGGCGATCCTCGTGAAAGCCCGGTCCCTCACCGATGAACATGTAGTCGGCGGTAGCTGGTCCCTCTCCGGGCACTGCGTGCGTACGCCCGCCGGCGAGCTGACAGCGCTGGCACGTCTGGACGACTTGCTCGATCTGTTCAAGTGTCATCTGGCTGATTTCGGTCATTATCCCTTCCTTTGTTGGTGTTCTTTTTGCCTCAGCCCGTTCTGTCCTCAGCCTGCCCGAGATCGCATTGACTCAACCTCTGCCGCAACTCAGACCGGTTACGTTCGAGCAATTGCCGGTAATCCTCATCAAACAGGCTAGGGGTGGTCATGATCAAGGCGGTCTCTCGATTGTCAGGGTAATAGCCGGGACGTTGCCCCACTACCTCAAAGCCATATTTTCGATACAGTGACTGGGCTGCCAGATTCGACTCCCTGACCTCAAGCGTTGCCAGCGCGGCACCCTGTTTCTCAGCTTCGTCAATCAGTGTTATCAACATCAATTGGCCCAGCCCAAGTTTCCGCTTATCCCGTCTTGTGGCCAGTGTGCTAATGTGAGCTTCATCCACTAGAAGCCAGAAGCCACCGTAAGCCCACACTGCCGGACGACGGATGACTCTTTCGCGCCAACTTTTTGGTCTCGCTCCCGTGTCACCGATTCTGTTATTGCGCGAGCGGATGACATAATAGTGGGCCAGCTTGTTCTGATACAATTCGTAGTTGTAAGCGTGTTCTGGCCAAGGTGTGGGGAATGCTTCCCTTTCAATGGCCATAACGGCCGGAATATCAACGGCGTGCATCGGCTCAACGACCAGCAATGGGTGTTTGGACACGTTCATGGCTGACCCTACGGCTCGTTGGTGCCTTCAGCCACTGTCTGCTTTCCATCTGCCGTGCGCAGGTAGATCGGGGCCAATGTGGTCAAGTCGTCCAAATCGTTGTTCTTCAAACGGGCAGCCGCCATTTCGGCGATACAGGCAGGCCGGCGTGTACGCAAGGCTGGTGAAGGAACGAGGATACCTGCCTGCGCCTCTTGCAGGGAGTTAGCCGAGTCGGGATCGAGTTCGCCGACCACCAGAGCCGGCGCCGTTATCTGCTGTGCCAATGCCTCAACGGTCGTGACCATAGGCGGCACGGTCTGTGTCCACGTGGAATCGACTATCGCGTAACAGGTAGCGTCAATACGGCCACGGCCGGCCGCGATTACTGCCCATACCGGCCGGGCTGCATCCCGGAAGGGATAGGCAACCGCATCCAACGTAGGGATGCCGATTACCGGCAAGTGATAGGGCATAGCGAGCCCTTTGGCGGCTGCCAGACCGATTCGCAGACCGGTGAAGGAGCCTGGCCCCAACGAGACACCGATGGCGGACAGCGATTCACTTGTGATACCCTGAGTCTTCAACATACGTTCTATGCGGGGCATCAATTGAACGCTGTGAGCCATAGCGGAGTACCAGGTTTCTTCGGCCCATATCTCGCCGTCACCCCATAGGGCCAAACCGGCAAAATCTGTTGCTGTGTCAATAGCTAGAAGCATAGTTTCCACAATTATCAAATATTCCTACTGGCAAACGTTGACTGCTGAAAGGCCCTCAACAATTGGCGATGGTGCTTGCCGCTGGCGCGTATGGTGATCCGGCGCTTGGTCTCGTCCAGATGGTGAAAGGTAATCCACAGATATTCTGCCGGCAGCACCGTTTTTACCCGTTCTGCCCATTCGATGACACATACACCCTGGCCGTACAGGTAGTCTTCGAGACCGAAATTGAGGGCTTCCGATATTTCAACTATTCGATAGAGGTCAATATGATACAGCGGCAGCCGGCCGCTGTATTCGTTCACGAGCGTAAAAGTGGGACTGGTAATCGGGACCGTAACCTTCAGTCCCTGCCCCATCCCCTGCACCCAGCGCGTTTTGCCGGTGCCAAGGGTTCCCTGCAAGCCAATTATTTCACCCCCCTCCACCAGTTCGCCCAGTCGGGCTCCCAGGCGGCGAGTTTGGGCTTCGCTGTGACTTATAAAATCGATGGTATGCTGGTCAAAAATGGAAGCCAAGCTGGTCTCCAAGACAAATTAGTTCAAGCACCTATTATACTCGGCCAGGCGAGATTTGGGAAAGACATGGACACAACTTAGCTGGCGCAAAAGCCAGGCCTATGTTATAGTCAGGATATAAATTGCTCAGATTATTGAAGGGAGCCTGCCCCGGGAGGTCATTCCTGACCCAACGCGACTGCTGGTGCCACCCCGGCGGCTTTTTTATGCGCTATCTGGTTATTTCTGATATCCACGCCAACCTGCTGGCTTTGCAAACGGTGCTTGAGGATACAAAAGCAACATATGATGAAGTCTGGTGTCTGGGCGACCTGGTTGGCTATGGACCCTACCCCAACGAATGCATCCTGATAATCGACGATTTGGCGAGTCTGGTCATTGCCGGCAACCCAGACTGGGCTGTGCTAGGTCAACTGGTCATTGTTCATTTCAATGCTGATG